>DNPO01000068.1:0-3567 GCA_003501375.1 Candidatus Sumerlaeota bacterium
TGATCAGTGTGCGCACCTTGAGCGCCTTCAGGTAATACGCGTCATAGAAGCCCGCGCTCAACACGTAGGTGCCCAACATGATGCGGCGTTTCACTTCGCGCCCGAAGCCCTCAGCGCGACTCTTGGAGAACATGTCGATGATATTGGCTGAGTTTTCCGTACGGTGCCCGTAGTGCGCACCATCATAACGAGCCAGATTGGAAGATGCTTCCGCCGTCGCAACCAGGTAGTAAGTAGCAATGGCATATTCCGAGTGTGGCAACGACACCTCCACCAATTCCGCGCCCAAGTCTTGGAAAATCTTCTTCGCCTCATCCATCGTGCGGGTAACGTCGGCATCCAGGCCGTCGCCGAAACATTCCTTCGGCAAACCGATCTTCAGTCCGCGAATGTCACGATTGAGAGCCTGCGTATAATCCGGCACATCCACCGGAGCGGAGGTCGAGTCGTGCGTGTCATGTCCTGCAATGGCGTTCATCAGCAACGCAGCATCTTCCACATCCTTAGCCAGCGGGCCAATCTGATCAAGCGACGAACCATACGCGACCAAACCATAGCGCGAAACACGACCATAGGTGGGTTTCAGCCCGACCACACCGCAATGCGACGCGGGTTGGCGGATGGAACCGCCCGTGTCGGAACCAAGCGCGAGCAACGCTTCGTCTGCGCTGACGGCTGCGGCAGAACCGCCACTGGAACCACCGGGAATGCGATCCAAATCCCACGGGTTGCTGGTGGGGAAAAAGCCCGAATTTTCCGTGCTCGACCCCATCGCGAATTCATCCTGGTTAGTTTTCCCCAGAAAAACGGAGTTTTGCGAACGGAGTTTCGCCACGGCAGTCGCGTCGTAGGGCGGGTGAAAATCCTTCAGAATGTTGGATGCGCAAGTTGTGGGGAAATCCGACGTACACATGTTGTCTTTGATGGCGAGCGGAATCCCGCAGAACACCGGAGCATTCGCGCCCTCGGCAGCCAAACGCTTGTCGGCGGCACGCGCCATTTCCAGCGCCTGCGCCTCATCGGCTACGGTAATGTACGAGCGAACTTTGGGTTCCACACTCTGGATACGCCCCAGCACGGCTTTGGTCAATTCTTCGCTGGATATTTTTTTGGCGCGCAATTGCGCGGCGGCTTCATGGACAGTCAGTTGATGCAATTCAGACACCGGATGCTCCCTTTGCCCGTACAGGGGCGAGGTTGAAATGGGGGGTCGGTTCCCAAGAGGAAACGCGAACTCCCTTGTCATAGCACACCGCACCGCTTGCCGCAAAGAAAAAGGCAACCGATTAGGCATCAGGCAATCGGATTGTCCCTTCGACCGCTTAACTCGGGGTGTTTTTTCTGCCGATTTGCCTAATGCCTATTGCCTCTTCTTTCCCTTGCATTCCCCCCGGAAAGTTGCTTCAATAAAGGTAGAGCGTTCAGATAGAAAGTGAGACGAATCGCTTGCCTAAAATTACAGTTCACGATCTCGTAAAAGTTTATGGCCGCCGCACGGTGGTCAAAGAAGTCAGCCTTGACGTTTCCGACGGAGAAGTGGTTGGCCTGCTGGGCCCCAACGGTGCCGGCAAGACGACTTCCTTCAATATGATTGTCGGGATCATTCGCCCGACAGCCGGTAAAATCTGTTTCAACGGAGAGGACATTACCAGCCTGCCCATGTACAAGCGTTCACGCCTTGGCATTGGCTATCTGGCTCAGGAGTCCTCTGTCTTCCGCAAACTCACGGTTTACCAAAACATCATGGGAATTTTGGAGTGTCTCCCGATTTCCAAGCAGGAGCGCCAGAGCCGGTTGGAGCAGGTGCTGGACAGCCTGAGCCTTGGATATTTGATCAATAGTTTTGCTTATACCCTGTCGGGTGGTGAGCGCCGCCGGGTGGAAATCGCTCGCGCACTGGTTACGCTGCCCAAGTTCATCCTGCTGGATGAACCATTTTCCGGCGTGGACCCCAAGGCAGTGGAAGAACTACAATCGGTGATCCGCTCGCTCAAAACGGCGGGATTGGGCATCTTGATCACAGACCACAACGTACGCGAAACTTTGTCAGTAACGGACCGCTCCTACATCATCCACGAGGGTAAGGTCATGATTGCTGGTACTGCGGAACAGTTGGTGAATGATCCGCAGGCGAAAAAGTTGTACTTGGGCGAGAAGTTCTATATGCACATTGAGAAAGAAGCAGAGGTTCAGGGATAAAATAACTGGGCAGGATGAGAAGAATGGACTTCAGGAGTTAGTTCCATCTATTTCATTCTTCTTCACCTCTTATTTCCTCTGTTGCATTTTTATAAAAAAAGGGGTTGCCCTGCATGCCCCTGTTGTCGATATATAAAAGTGTGTGGAGTGGTAGGGTCGTAGTTAGAGCAGGGCTTTTGGAAAGGAGATTTACCATGCCCAGAATCATGTGTCACAATCACACGTTGTCGAATCTTGACCGGGAGTTTGTCACCGACAAGGCGGAACGGTTAAAGAAGTATTTTGACCGTATCAACGAAGTCAGCGTCATTCTTGATGCCACGAAGCGCTCCGCTGTTGCCGAAATCCTCACCTTTGGCCCCCATCTGAACCTCCGTTTTCGGTGCGAAGCGGACGACATGCGTAGCGCTTTCGAAAGCGCCATCAACAAGGCTGAGCGCGGCCTGAACAAAGCCAAGGACAAACGTTGGGGCGACAAGATGCACCGCCGCCGTAATGTGACCATCCGTCGCTTTAATCCGATGGGTTTTGACTTTGATATCGACATGGACGAGTTGGAAGCAGCGGATACGGCACGCGCCTTCACGACCGAAACGCTGGAACCCAGGTCCATGAGTTTGGAAGAAGCGAACACGCAGTTGTCCTCTCAGGTGAAGGACATTCTCGTCTTCATCAACACCCAGACGGATCGCCTCACCATTCTGCATCGCAACTCCGCACAGGAAACGGCCATGCTGGAATTTGAAGGGCACTATACGCCTGCGGAAGAAATCCTTGAAATACCTGTAGGTCAGTAATCGCGTAAGGGGTGAGGGCAGAGGACAAGGAATGACAACCCTGTTTTTTGGGGGCCGTTCCGTGTCTTCTGCCCTCGTTCTTTTTTCGGGAGGGGGAATTCATGAAAACCGGGCTATATGTTCATTCTCGCAGGGGATTTTATCTCATTGGACTGCTTATTGTTATTGCCATTATTTTAACGCTTGGGTACTCCCAAATGCACGGCGTTGGTGGTTCTGGTGGGGAACAATTTGCCATTGATCGCTCGAAAGAAACCGCCTGCACAGTCAATCGTTCTACCTTGGTTTCCTCCTTGGCTATCTGGCGCACAACGCATTCGAACGAACCTTTTACGCTCGAATCAGTTGCTAAAACGGGAACCAATATTCCGACTTGCCCTGCCGGCGGGAAGTATTCGCTCAGTGCGGATGGTGCAACCATCTACTGTTCCATCCATAATCCTGATCCCGCGGTCAAGCCTGCGGCAAAATGATGCCCATGAATTTAAAAATGATTATCCCTAACTCCGTGGGGCAGGACCGTTTTTTAAAGTTGCGAAAATGGCACCTTTGGAGTGCGGTGGCATGACAC
>DNPO01000068.1:3864-5289 GCA_003501375.1 Candidatus Sumerlaeota bacterium
TTGTTGGTGTTGATTGTTTTTTCCCCGAACCAAACGGCAGGGGAGCAAAAGAAAAACCGCGCGACAGCAAAGCGGCATCATGCTGCCGCACTCCAAAGAAGGAGTTCCTCTTGCTTTGAAACTGTCTTGGGTGTTGGAGGGGCAGCCTTTTGCACAGGAGCGGCGCATTGTCTTCCGTTGAGAAAAAAACACTGCATCTTTCGCGCGGCAAAAAAATTTGCTTCGCGCTCCTGCTTGTTTTGCTTCCGATCATTTTTGTGCTGGGAACGGGCGAGATATTGGTTCGGATTTTTTATCCGCAACGCTTGATCGGCATCATGTACAGCGACGATGCCGCGTTTGGTTTCTGGAACCAACCGAATCTGCGCAATAAACAATTTCAAAGTGAAGTTAATTGCCCATACTACCGGGTGAATACCGACGCAAAAGGCTATCGCAGCACGCGGCTCGCGCCAGGTAAAAAACCGGTAGGCGTCCGTCGCATTGTTGTGCTGGGAGACTCGTACACCTTCGGCGTGGGGGTGGAGAATGATGAAACGATCCCGGCGCAACTTGAAACTTTGTTAAACGCAGCGAACAGGGGACAACGCTACGAAGTGATCAATGCGGGATCGCCCGGCTGGGGAACGGAAAACGAACTGGCTTTTTGGATGGCGCGCCGGGACGAGTTGCAGCCCGATTTGCTAATCCTGCTGTTTTATCGCAATGACCTGCTGGATAACATGCGGCATTTGGTGTACGACTGCGGATCGGATGGCAAGCCGGTTTACGCGCCCAAACAAAACCTCAGTCGTGCCAAGCGCGTGGCCCGGTGCATTCCATTTTATGGATTCCTGTCCGAGCATTCGCATCTGGTCAATCTCGTGCGCAAACTGCTGGTCGCACGATTGACGAAGACTGGTGCCTATCGCTTGGACATCGCGCCTGTGCCTGCGGTTGCCGCTGCCACCTCGCTTACAAGCAGCACGCTTACGCAAACCCCGAATGGCGTGGCAATTCCCCCCCCGATGCAGTTGCAACTGGAACTGTATGCGTCGCTCATGCACGCCTTCATGCAAAATGCACAATCCACCCAAACGCCTTTGTTGCTGGCATTGTTGCCCGATGCAACGGACTGTGTAGCCGAACCGCGCCTGCCTTTTTCCGCTGTCGTTCCGTTGGTAAAGCAATGGGAAACGGACGAACGTTTGCGCGCCTTGAATTTACAACCCCCGTTTTATCAGGCACACGAACACGGCGAATCGCTGTACATCACAGGTGACGGTCATTTTAACCCCGCGGGTTGTCGCCTGGCTGCGCAGGAACTGGCTCGCGTGGTGCAGAACATCTGGGGCGAGACGCATGACTTGAAAAAATAGACGAGAGTGTTCACGCATCCATAGATACTGAATTTGCAGTTCCTTTTCAACCGCTACGCGGTTGAAA
>DNPO01000203.1 GCA_003501375.1 Candidatus Sumerlaeota bacterium
ATCGCGCGGTGGATGATCTGATTAACAAAAAAATGCTGGGCGTTCCAGCCGGTCAGTGCGCTTACCAGACGATTGGCGATTTAATACTGGATTTTCCCAACGTAACTTCCGTCAGCGATTATCAGCGTTCGCTGGATTTGGCTACGGCCATTTCCACGACGCAATATACCGTTGACGGGGTCAAATTCACGCGCGAAGTTCTGGCCTCGCCCGTGGATCAGGTCATGGTGGTACGTCTGACGGCGGACAAAGCAGGAAAATTGACCTTTAAAGCGTCGCTTCGTTCTCCGCAGAAGTCGGAGTCTCCCACGGCGGTGGAAAACAATAACACTATTGTTATGAAACTTCTGGGCCGTAATGGTGGCGGCGGCGGCATGGTCAAGGCAAAAATGAAAGCCGAATGCCGTGCTCAGGTGCTTAACAAAGGCGGAAAAATGGCGGTCAACGGTGATGCGATTTCCGTAGAAAATGCGGATTCCGCGCTCATTTTTCTGGATGCGGATACCAACTATAAGAACTATATGGACGTCAGTAAAGACCCGTCCATTGCCCCGCGTGAGCACGTGAAGGCGGCGGCTGCCAAATCGTGGGATACCCTGCGCGCAGCCCATGTGAAAGAACATCAGCGCCTGTTCAACCGCGTGGCATTTGACATTGGCATCAATGATGCCGCCAAGCAACCGACGGACGAGCGTCTCAAGGCATTTGCCAAAGGCACAGACGACCCGCAGTTGCCGGCGCTGTATTATCAGTTCGGGCGTTACCTGTTGATCTCCAGCTCACGTTCCGGCGGTCAACCAGCCAACCTGCAAGGTTTGTGGAACGAAAGCGTGAGTCCGCCGTGGGATTCCAAGTTTACGGACAACATCAACACCGAGATGAATTACTGGCCTGCGGAGACCACCAACCTGAGCGAGTGCGTGGAGCCACTGGTAGGCGCCATTCGTGATCTGTCTGTTAGTGGCGCTCGGACTGCGAAGGCCATGTACAACGCGCGTGGCTGGGTCTGCTTTCACAACTTTGACGGGTGGCGCGGTACCGCACCCGTGGATATGACCTGCGGATTCACCCCCACCTGCGGCGCATGGCTGACCACGCATTTGTGGGAACACTATCAGTTCACCAATGACAAGAAGTTCCTGGCTGACGTGTACCCGATTATGAAGAGCGCTTCGGAATTTTTCGTGGATACGCTGGTAACGGATGCCAAAACTGGCTTTCTGGTTACTTCTCCCTCTGTTTCTCCCGAGAATCCGCATGGCGGACCGGACCGTGGCGCCATGTCAAGCGCTGGGCCGACGATGGATATGGGCATTTTGCGCGACTTGTTTGAACAAACCGCGAAGGCTTCTGAAATTCTGGGCAAGGATGCTGACTTCCGCAAAGAAATCCTGGACAAGCGTGCCAAACTGGTTCCCTTCCAGATTGGCAAAGGCGGACAGTTGCAAGAGTGGATAGGAGACTGGGACATGGACGCGCCTGACCTGAAACACCGTCATATCTCGCACATGTACGGCCTGTACCCCAGCGCGCAGATTGATCCGCGTCTGACACCGGAACTGGCGAAGGCCTGCCGCAAGACCCTCGACATGCGCGGCGACATCACCACGGGTTGGGCTATTGCTTGGCGCATCAACTGCTGGGCGCGCCTGCGCGATGGAGACCGTACTTTCAAGATTATCAAGGCCCTGCTTGATCCCTCGCGTACCTACACGAACCTGTTTGATGCGCACCCGCCGTTCCAGATCGATGGGAACTTCGGCGGCACCTCGGGCATCGCGGAAATGCTGCTGCAGAGCCATGCAGGTGAAGTCGAATTATTACCGGCGCTTCCCTCCGCGTGGGCCAACGGCAGCATCAAGGGCCTGTGCGCTCGCGGCGGTTTTGAAGTCGATATGGCTTGGAAAAATGGCAAGTTGGATAAGGCTGCCATCCGCAGCACAACGGGCACGTCCTGCAAAGTGCGTTATGGTGACAAGGTGATTACGTTGTCGCTCAAACCCGGACAATCGAAGGCATTGGATGGCGGTTTAAATTAAGGGAACCTCTAAAAAAAAGCACAATCCGCTTTTTCCCTTTGATCGTTTCAGCGCACCCGCGTTTTTTTCACATAAAAGGACGTTGTTTCCGTCCTCCCCTGCTTTTGCGCATCCCGCTGCCCCGGTCGGTCGGCGGGATGCGCTCAACGCACTTCATATCTTTCTGGCGTTGTTTGTTTTTTCTCCAACCTTCGGGCTTTCCGCCGTATTCGATAACCTGGTTTTCTTCGCGCGAGTTCCACTGCTTCGGCGCGCGCACAATGCTCGCGTCCACAATCTGCCCTTTGTGCAACAGCACAACATTTAGAATATTATCAGTAAAGAAAAATCGCTTGTATTTCCAGAGGAACCCATAATGTATAGGGCGCAACCCCGGGCTGGTATGAACCGCGCCGTTCGCGCTGAAAAACAACACTCCACAAAAAAACCTATCAGCAGGTCAACACTCTCTTGTTTTTGTTTCACGCGTCTTTGCGCTGATGCTCCGGGCGCATGGTCATGCACTTTTTCGGGCAAGCCTCCACGCAATAGGAACACAAAATACACTTGTACGGGTCAAGCGTCCAGGACTTGGGCGACTTGGCAACCACCAGCGCATTGGCCGGACAGCGCTTCGCGCAAATGCCGCAATAAATACACACGGCGGGATCAATGGTCAGGTGTCCCCGGAAATTGGCAAACGGCTCACGCTGAGTAAAGGGGTACGTGCGCGTCGCGGGTTTGCGGGAAAGATTGCGGAAAAGAGTACGGACGAAAGTGAACATGATAGGCATTAGGCAATAGGCAGGAGGCATTAGTACAATGCGGTTTGCTGTTTTGCATATTCCCTTTCAATTAGCGTTCCGTGCAACTGATACACGGATCAATCGACAAAATAATCACCGGCACATCAGACAATTCGCAACCCGGAATCATAGCCAACAAACCAGGCAGGTTAGCAAAGGTTGGGGTGCGGACGCGCATGCGGTCAAGGAACTTGGAACCGTTGCCGCGCAGGTAATATAACACTTCTCCACGCGGTTGCTCCACGCGACTGATAACTTCCCCGTCCGGGTTGCCCTTAACAGGGATATTAAACTCGCCCTCGGGCAGGGTCGCCACGGACTGCCGCACAAGGTCAAGCGATTGGTATAACTCGCGCACGCGAACTTTCGAACGAGCGTAGCAATCGCCATCCTGCTCGATTTGCGGTTCCACATCAAAGTTGGCATACGCGCCATACTTTGCCACGCGATGATCCATTACCACGCCGGACGCACGAGCCACCGGGCCAACCACGCCACGTTCCAACGCAACTTCTTTGGTTAGAACACCCACCCCCACCGTGCGCTGCTTCACGCTGTAGTCATTCAAAATCGATGGAATAAAATGGTCAAAGTGCGCCTGAAGTTCGTCGCAGGTCGCCAAAACCTTCTTGATCAGTTCTGGTGGAATATCGCGGCGCACGCCGCCGACAGTGCAAACCCCCAGCATCACGCGTCCGCCTGCGGTCTCTTCCATGATGTCGAGCACGGTCTCGCGGCAACGCCAGATTTCCATGAACAGGCTCTCAAAACCAAACGAGTCAGCGAGCAGGCCCATCCACAGCAGGTGGCTGTGGATACGATGCATCTCCGCCCAGATAATACGCAAGTTGTTTGCGCGAGGCGGCACTTCTACATTCATCATTTCTTCGATGCCCTGGCAGTACGCCATCGAGTGCAGAAAACTGCAAATGCCGCAAATGCGCTCAATCAAAAAAATGCTCTGGATATAATCCTTTTGCTGGGCCAATTTTTCGAGACCGCGGTGAATATAGCCAATCGAAGGAATCGCGCCCACAACCTTCTTGTCTTCCAGTACCAGTTTCAGTTGAATGGGTTCGGGAAGAACGGGGTGTTGCGGGCCGAAGGGAATGATGGTTTGACGAGTCATGGGTTCTTAATCACAGTGCGTTGAGTAGACTAAGGGAGTTATGTTTCATCCCGAAGGGATGTAAGAGACCAACAGCATTACTCCGCAGGGGCGGCAGCAGGACAATTGGCTTGCGGCGCCTTGGGGCTGGCTTCCGCCAGCATCATCTTGCCGCCGTAGTCGAGCACGAGGCCCTTGACGGGCACGCCAAAAAGGTCTTGAATCTCGTTTTCAACAATCACCGCCGAGAAATAGATCGACGAGATACTCGGCACTTCCTGACCGCGTTCGAGGCGCAGGCGCAGGTTGGTAATTTCATAGTTTTTATCGAAGTGGTACAGCACGTCGATGTACTCGCCCAAGTCAGTGCAACTGATCGTGATAAGGCGGTACTTTTGCAGAAAAATCTCGCCCACTTTGCTGAGGAGCGTGTCGAGGGTGACGGGAATAATGTTCGTAATCATGGCTACTCTTTTTATAGATTCAATGGGTGTATATTAGAACGCTTTGACCACAACAATCGCACTGACCAACATCAACGGCGCACCAATCAGCCACAACAGGGGACAGCAGACGCCCATCAACGCACCGATGCCAAAACCCAACAATCCTACGATGACCGCTACCGTACGCCCCAATGTTTTGATGCACCACATGGCGGCCTTGATCGGCAACATCAGTATCAACTCGAACAAATTCCACATAATTACTCAACCGCCGGAGGAAAGAGAGTGATGGTCGGTTTTTCAGCAGAGCCAGTGTCCTTACCACCGCGTTTTTCTTCCAGAATACCCAGCGCCTTGACAAAACCGTCGATCATGGCTTCGGGACGCGGCGGGCAACCGGGCACAAACACGTCCACGGGAATGACCTTGTCAATCCCGCCCAACACATTGTAGCACTCGGCGAAAATTCCACCGGTGGAAGTGCAAACGCCCAGCGCGACCACCACCTTCGGATCGGGAATCTGGTCATACACATTTTTCAACACGGGCGCGTTGCGGTGATTCACCGAACCCGTTACCACCAACACGTCGGCGTGCTTCGGGTTACCCACGTTCAGCACACCGAAGCGTTCCAAGTCATACATGGGCGTGAGGCACGCCAGCAACTCAATATCGCAACCGTTGCAACTGTTGCAATTGTAATGAACCACCCAGGGTGATTTCGAGAAAGCGCTCATAAAAACTCCATGACTTCAAAGATAAGTCTTATAAGGCTTATAAGCCTTATAGGGCCTATTGTTACAGGTAGAACCACACCATATTACACAAACACATTGCCATCGGTACCGTCCACATGAATCGCACCATCCACACCGGCGTCAAACGCGCACATGCGTTGTCCACCACTAACATGCCGAAGAAGCACACGGCGGCAAGCACCGCGCCAACCAACAAATTTGTTCCCCAGAAGCACGCGATCAGCGCAAACAACAGAAAGGTTTCGTAGAAGTGCGTGATCTCGATCAACGCGAGGAACGGGCCGGAATATTCCAGCGTAACGCCCTTCACCAATTCCTGGTGCATGTGGTGCGAGGTCGATACGTCGAACGGCGACTTGTGCAACTTGATCAGAATCGCGATGAAAAACGACACAAACATCAGTGGCAGCGGAATCAACAACGGTTGGCCCAGACTCATGGCTTGGCTCGCCAGAAAACTGCCCGTACCGGATTGCATCCCCACCACGCGGTAAATGCCGATCACCAGAAAAACCAGCACCGGCTCATACGCCAGCATCTGCATAATCTGGCGTTGACCACCGATACGGCTGTAGGGCGAACGCACGCTCATACCGCCGATAACGAGCGCAATGGTCGAAAACGCGTGGATGAACAACGCCATCAGCAGGTCCTGCCCCAGTGCCAGAATCACGATGGTTAGGATCATAAACGCCAAGTGCAGGTACGCATACATAATCTGGATGCGGTTCAGCACCATCGGTTTCTTTTGCAGCAACTTGAATACGTCGTAAAACGGCTGCAAAAGCGGAGGCCCGATACGGCTTTGTAAACGTGACGTGATTTTCCGGTCAAATCCATTCAGAATGCCGCCGATGAGCGGCGCAACGAGGACGACCACGAGGGTGAGAAAGTACTGGAGAAAAGTGGGGGAAGATGACATAGCGCTCTTTGTTTTTTAAAGGACTTTGATCACGCCCAACAGGGTCAGCAGCAACAAGCCCGCCACCAGATTACTCCACTGGGTGATGCGGGTTTCATCAAAAATCGACAGGAAATAAAAAGTTCCCGCCCAAGCTTCCGTCGTCTGTTCCATCGGCCCGCGGAACAGATACGACTCCGTACCCTTCACATTCTCGCCGCACAGGAACGGCATGCTCACGTGCGCTTCGGTAATTTTCCGACGGGTGAGCAACGTGAGAGCAAGCGCGACAACAATGGTAATCACCACGGGCCACACGACAAATCCAATGACGTCGTTCAACGGTGCCAACGTGCTGGGCGAGAGTTTGAACGCTCCAGCCGCAACGGGCACGAACACATGGTGGAACAACGGCAGAATCGCCAACGCAGACCCCACCACACCGACTGCCAAGATCACCACGGAAACCAGCATGGCGGTTGGCAATTTTTCCATCGTGTAGTGCGAGTGGAACGAAGCGGTCTGAATGCGCCCCAACCACTTGCACCAGAAGAACACAGTCAACGCCGCGCCGAGAACCACCAGCACCAGCATGACGGGGTGTTGAATGGAGGCTTCCATCGCCAGCCACTTGCTCATCAACATGCCAAACGGCGGGATCAACATCGACGCCTGCCCGATCATGGTAATGGTCGTCGTCATGGGCAATTTGAACAGGATGCCACCCATATCTTCAATATCGCGACTGCCGATCTGCTGCTCAATGGTACCGACGCAGAGGAACAGCAAGCCTTTGGAAATCGCGTGGAAACACAGAATCATCAACGCTGCCGTGTAAGCCAGCGGCGTGCCGATACCCGCGCAGGCAACAATCAAACCCAAGTTGCCAATCGTCGAGTACGCCAGTACTTTTTTCGCATTGCTCTGACTGACCGCCAGTGCGCTGGTCACCGCAAACGTAAACGCACCCACCACGGCCACTACCACCATAAAGCGCTCGCCCGCAAACGCAGGGGCCAATCGCAGTACCAAGTAGGAACCCGCCTTGACCATCGTGGCGGAGTGCAGCAGCGCAGAAACGGGTGTCGGAGCAACCATAGCGCCCAGCAACCAACTTTGGAACGGCAACTGTGCCGATTTGGTAAATGCTGCTAAACAGAGGAACGCCATCGGAATGATCAAATGCGCGGTCGTAATGCCCGTGAGCGTACCCGTAGCGCCCACCGCTGCCGTGGCAGCGGTAAACGACGCGAGCGACATGCCGCACGCGCCAAACGTATTGATCAGCAGCGCCCGCTTGGCATTGGCCCGCGCTATCTCCGTGCCATCGTGCCCAATCAACAGGAACGAGCACAACGTTGTTGCTTCCCAGAAAATCGTGAGCCAGCGCAGATTATCCGCCAGCACCAAACCGTTCATCATCCCGAGGAACCCAATCAGAATAAAGAAAAAGCGCCCGTTGCCCGCATTCGTCGGCGGAGCATGGTGCGCATGAACGTCCATATAACCAATCGCGTAATAAACAATGACCGAACCGACCACCGAAACCGTCAGCATCAGGATGGTCGAAAGCGGGTCGAGAATGAACAACACCCCATGCTCAGCGCCCTCATGCGCCATAACGTGCTCCGCCACGGCAACAACCAACTGGAAAATGACCATGATGCCAATCGGCCAACTGCGCACTTTGACTGCAATGCCCAGCACCAGCGCCATAATGGCCGCTTCCAGCAGGAGCGAAGCCGGGCCGGCCCAACTGCCCAGTTCGTAGTGGAAAGCACCCTGAGTCGCAGTAAAGATGCCCAGTGCGATCATAAAAATCGCACTGAAGGCCACAACGCCTTTACGCGCCTTGCCATCAGGCAGGAACCATGCGAGCGCCCCAAAAACTACAGGCGCTACAACCAACAAAGAGAGAAGGAGAGGGGTCATTTTAACTGTTACTTTAGAAACAGAAGGATGTTTTCACTACAAGTTCTTTTGTTATTTAAAAAACAAGGTCCTGAAAACGGCTCAAGCCGTCCCCCTAAGGGGACGGCTTGAGATATGCCTGCATCAAAATTTTGGTACGCCCGAAGGGAGTCGAACCCCTAACCTTCTGGTCCGTAGCCAGACACTCTATCCAATTGAGCTACGGGCGCACACTGTCCTGATTTTCCCATCCGCCAATCTCGCGCTGCTAATCAGCGACGGGATGGACATCATAAAAAAAGCCCTCCCACTTGTCAAACAGAAAAATGAACTTTTTTTCACCCCAACACCAATACACCGTGGGGCGCATCTTGCTTCCGCTACGATAAAGGACAACCTGAAGACGATGTGCCCTTTGGAGTGCGGCAGCATGATGCCGCTTTGCTGTTGCGCGACATGTCGCGCGGTGTTTTTTCCAGCCTAACCATCGGCCTCAAAAACCAACCGACGGCACGCGACATGTCGCGGAACTGCAAAGCGGTGTCGTGCCACCGCACTCCAAAGAGCGCTCCTTTTCAAATGGGACGTCTGTCGGGTAGCGCAAGCAAGATGCACCCGTGTTCGGTGTTGAGGTTAAAACTGGGTTGCTTTTTGGATAATCGTCTTGGTTGCGTTTTCCTTGGGGGCACCAGTGATCACGGTTTCGATCCCCAACTCGTCCGAAACCACCTTTTCCGGCACCTTGTCCACGCTGTAATCGGTACCTTTGGCGTGCACATGCGGTTGCAGAGTGCGCAACAGGTTCTCGCATGTATCTTCAGGAAACAGAACGACATAGTCCACGCAACGGAACGATTCCAGCACCAGGGCGCGTTCTTCCTCGGTGCAAATCGGACGATTGGAACCCTTCAGACGGCGCACCGAAGCATCGTTATTCAGCCCGACCACCAGCACATCGCCGTGGGTGCGTGCTTCCTCCAGATAAGAAATATGCCCACCATGCACCACATCAAAGCAGCCATTGGCAAAAACGACGCGTCGCCCCTGCTCCTTGTGCTTTTGGATGCGCTCGGCAAGGTCTGCCGCCTTGTCAAAAATCTTGCCCATGCGTTGCTTGCCCTTGACCGGCACGGGTTTTTTCTTACCCGTCTTGTTTTGCATAAAATCTTTGTGGGCAAAGCGACGACCCAAGCGGTCGAGCACTCCATTGATGAACGCGGCGGACTCGTCGGAACTAAAGTCCTTGGCTAACTCGATATATTCGTCGGTCGTCACACGCACCGGCACATCGGCGACCGTTTCCATCTCGCACAGCGCCAAACGCAGCAACGAATGATCCACCACGCTCAGGCGCTCAATACGCCAGTTTTCCAGCGCAGCGGCAATCTCCGCATCGAAACGCTCGGCGTTTTTCAACGTATCCTCCACCAATTGACGGCAGAAGGGCGTCCAGTTTTTCGCGGAAACCGAACCAGTCTCCAAGAGGCGAATGTAAAGTTCCGCCAGTGGTAAATCGCGCAAGAACTGCGCTGCGTAAAGGATTTGTACTGCCAGTTGGCGCGATAAGTGCCGTCGGTTGCCCATGCGTTTTTCTTTCTTTCCTAATGATTTCAAATAAATCAATACCGCTTCAGCACGCTGGTAAAATCAAGATCGGCCCAGCCTTTTCCCATTCCCTCTTCCATCGCTTCGGCGGTAGCCTTGGTCACGGGCAAATCCAAATCGGACTTCGCGCCCAACGCCAAACTCAACTTAACATCTTTCAGCATGTGCTTGAGCGAAAAATGCGGCGCGTAATCGCCCGCCAACATCCCCGGTAACTTCATGTCGATCATAGGGCTGCGAATGCCGTGGTGTTCCAGAGCAGCAGTCATGATCTCAGGGGCCATACCTTCGGCTTTCAAAACTGCCAATGTTTCAGCCAGCGCTTCTATTGTTGCCGCATTGATTACATTGGTCAACACTTTGACCAACGCCGCCTGGCCGATTTTTCCCATCCGCACAATGGCCTTGCTGCTTGCTTCCAGCACGGGCTTGGCAACCGCGAAAGTTTCGTCGTTACCCCCGATGTAGTAAACCAACGCGTGATTGCCAGCGGCGGCTTTGCTTCCAGTGAAAGGGGCATCGAGAAATCTTGCACCCCGTTCCTGCACGCGTTTGGCGACTTCCAACACACCTTCCGGCCCGATGGTGGCGCTGCAAACAATCGTATGGCGCGACTGAAGCGCGTCGCCCATCGCATCCAGCACTTCATGCACGGCGTGGACGTCGGCGACAAAAAATTGAATCACCTCGCAGGCTTCAGCAACCGCAGCGGGCGAAGCAAGGAAACCTGGTTCCTGCTTGGGCGTTCGATTCCAGACGGAAACGGCAAATCCCGCATTGCGCAAATGGCCCGCGACCTGCGTCCCAATGATGCCTAATCCAATAACGCCAACGGTTCGTTTGTCCGGCATGGAAGCCTCCTGGGATAAAATCTTCCTCGCAGCGACGCAGCGAGAGAATCGAGTTATTCTTTCAACCCTTTCGAGTTTCGCGGTGACATGCTTTTAGTTCATTCCCCCCACGTTCGGATCGCCCTTGTCCTGCAACGCAAAATACTGCTGTACCGACTCGGCCAATAACTGCGCAATCCGTTTTTGAAAAACCGGATTAGTCAAGTTTGGACGTTCGGACGAATTATCCAGATAGCCAATTTCCACCAGTGTCGCAGGCATTACGCGGTTCTTCAATACACGGAAGGCCGCTTTTTTGACCCCACGATTGTACGCCTTGTAATAGGAGTCCGTGCGAAAAACGCGATCAAAAACCTCGCACACCTTGGCCCCGGAAGCGCGCTGCATCTCCAGAATGTCCTGGATTAAGAATTTTTCAATTTTGGTCCACTGCTCCGATGCCGCCTTGTCCAACACGACGTCATCTTCCTTGTTTTCCGCGTCTGATACGGCGGAGGTGGCCTTGCTCAGGTAATAAAATTCGATCCCCCGCGCATAACTCTGGTTGCCGTTGCGCGTGTCGCCCGTGGCGTTCACGTGGACGCTGACAAACAAATCGGCCTCGTGCTCTTCGGCAAAATTGAGCCGCGCGTTCAACGCCACATCCACATCATCCTTGCGCGTGAGCACCGGTTCAATGTTCGGTGTTTTGCTCAGGAGACGCGCCATTTCCTTGGAAACTTCCAGCGTGATGTCCTTCTCGTAATAAACCGCCTGCCCCTTTTGATTGTACGAACAGCCCAGACTCCGACCGCCGTGCCCAGGATCAATAATAACCATGTGTTTGTCAGGATGTGCCTTGCGAACAGAACCGGATGTGGGAGCGGGTTTGATCGGCTGGTCTACAGACCCCGTGGGAGCGGTAGCCGCTATTGTGGTGACAGGCTCTGTTGCTGTCGATGGTGCGGCGGTGGTCTCTTCCGCCTTCATTGACGGCAACGGCGTGCCGCCATCGTGAGAGATATCAATTTGGATGCTCGACACCTTTTCGCCCGATGGGGTAAACGGCGCACTGCTCACCGCCGTCACAGGGAACACCTGGCCCGAGCTGGTATTGATCACTCGGAAAGGTGTCCGGCGAACGGGGTACACGACGACGCGGAGCACTTGCGGTGACGGATAGGTCCGCACCTGGACAGCCTTAAGAATGTCATCCTGCACCGGAATTAACTTGTCAGGAAACTGTGCCGCAGCGCCGTAGAGATCGAGGTAAAAATATCCGTCGTTGGGTGAGGCATCTGCCACACGAACATACACCGGGGTGTCCAGTTTCAGCGTGATACGCGAATACGTTTTGTAATTGGAAACTTTCAAATTTTCTGGTAACAAAAACGCCGCTTTTCCGGCAGCAAAGACCGGCGTTTCATGAGACAAGGAGAACGCGCCGATGGTCACCAGAAAAACGGCGATTAGGAACCTAAGGAGAGGCATACGAGAATCCAAACGAGCCAATTTCAAAGATCAATGAACCATTTACGGGTGGAACGCCCGCGCTACAAATTTTGCCGCGCACTTACCCCAACTGGGCAACGTGTTCCTCAATCTGCTGCTTTTCCTCTTCATCCGTAATGGTAAGGAGGTAAGAGGCATATTGCTTTTTGGCCTCGGCAATTTTGCCCAGACGCTCTTGGGCCAGCGCAATGTTGAACAGAGACTGGTTCAGACTCGGGTTCAACTTCAGCGCCTGCTTCCAAGCGTCCACAGCACCGGCAAAATCCTCAGCCACTGCCAGAGCGCACCCTTGGTTGTAGTGCTCGGAGGCGTTACGGCAGGGAATGCCCAGTTGCTTCTGAAGCATAAAACGCTCCTCGCCGGGCAGACAGTGGAACAACGCAAAGCCATACTTGGCCAATCCGTCTTCCAAATTAGCACCAAGCGTGGCGCGATAGTTTGCCATTTCCTTCTCATACAGGCTGCGGGGGGCTTCATTTTTACGCACGGGGGCGTTTGCTTCCTGAGTCATGCTTCTTTCACCTCTTCAATCATTATAAATTCAAGAATTTTTTAACAACGGCATACACCATGTCAGGTTCAAATGGTTTACTGATATAATCCGTCGCACCCGCCTCCATCGCACGCTTGATCATATTGCTTTGCGCGGCGGCGGACAGCATGATGATGGGAAGGTCTTTGCATTCCGGGATTGCCTTGATTTGCTTGACGGCTTCGATCCCGTCGATAATGGGCATCATGATGTCCATCAGCACCAAGTCTGGTTTGCGCTCTTTGACTTTTTCCACAGCATCCAAACCGTCATAGGACGTAACTACTTCACAACCAACGGTTTCCAGGTACATTTCTAGAACGATTTTGATATCTTCCTCGTCGTCGGCGACGAGAATCAAGGGCTTTTTATCCACGATGGCTTGCTCCTTGGGGATGTCTTACGCGCACAAAACCGCGCTTGGGGAACATTTAAGCATTACTTGGCAACACACGTCAATGAAAATTGTTCTCAATGTCGCCGCCGGAAATTTATTGGGGACAAAAAACGCCAAGCATTGAGGTATCCATTCCAAAACCGTAGCGGGAGCAAGATACACCCACTTCTTTCCCTCGGAAATTAAAGAATTGCACTGTAAACACCCACAGTGGTAGTCTAGGCACTATGAGCAACTTTTCCAGGAGGGAGTGATTGCCATGATGATGAAAGACTTAGTTGTAAAGAATCGCAGTTACCGTCGATTTCACGAAAACGAAATGGTTTCCGCAGACACGTTGCGTTCCTTGGTGAACTTGGGGCGCCTCTCCGCCTCTGGGGCAAATCTGCAACCGTTGAAATATATTCTTTCCAACACTCCGGAACAGAATCACTTAATTTTTTCGTGCCTCGCCTGGGCAGGCTATTTGAAGGACTGGCATGGGCCGGAAGAGGGCGAGCGGCCATCTGCATATATTGTGATGCTGGGCGATACACGAATTGCAACGACCTTTGGCTGTGATCACGGAATTGCAGCGCAAAGCATTATGTTGGGAGCGGTGGAAGCGGGATTGGGCGGTTGCATGATCGGTTCGATTCGACGCGAGAATCTGCGCAACACGCTGGAAATACCGGAGTATCTGGATATTTTGCTGGTTCTGGCGCTGGGCAGGCCACTGGAAGAAGTGATGTTGGAGGCTGGCGTAGGCGAGGGTGCGGTAAAGTATTGGCGTGACGCGGCTGGCGTGCATCATGTGCCCAAGCGTTCGCTCGAAGAGGTCATTCTTTAATTCTAAAACCCCAAAAGGAACAATAAAAATATGGAAGTCGACCCAATGGAAGCGGTGGAACGCGCCAAAGAGGCATTGGAAGAACAGGAAGAAAAAATGGAGCAGCGCGAGGCAAAAATGGTCGCTGCATCCCGACGCAAGGATTTGTTGAACGGGATGATTGCAATAACCATTGCGTTGTTAGCATCGTTCATGGGCATTTGCAAAGTGAAGGCTGATAACGTCGGACAGGCCATGCAGCAGGCAGAGTCCAAAACAAATGATGGCTGGGCCTATTATCAGGCGCGCAATATCCGCCAGGAAGTAAACGAAGCAGCCCGGGACGAAATTCTGGCGCAGGCACGCCTGACGGGTAATGTGCAAAAGACGGGCGACAAGGTAGAGGTCGACCCGAAGTGGACGGAAGAAGCCGCCAAGTTCGACGCAAAAGCCAAAGAGCAGGAACAGAAAAAAGCGGCGGTGAAAAAAGAAGCGGAAGGTAGTCAGCAGCGTTATGACGATTTGAACAAGATTGACGATCAGTTCGACCTCATGGATGCTGCGCTTTCCATCGCAATTTCGCTGCTGGCAATTGCATCGCTGACGCAGTCCTTCTGGTTATTCTGGCTGGCACTGATTCCCGGGTTGTTTGGAGTGTTGATGGGAATGGCAGGACTTTTCGGCTGGGCGGTTCATCTGGACGCACTGGCACAATGGTTGGGAGC
>DNPO01000232.1 GCA_003501375.1 Candidatus Sumerlaeota bacterium
TTTATTGCGCGGTGGGGGTGCTTTTGATCCTCCCGCTTATGGGAATTGCCCGGCAACACGTTTTGCTATACCACGATACCGAAACGCTGTTTGCGGAAAACTATCGCAGGTATCCCACCGTTCCCTTTGTTGCAACACAATATGCCGCCGGATTGATTGCGAATCAAAAATTTATTAAAGCCTATCCCGTTGCTGACCATGCCGTTCGCCTTGCTCCCCAATCTGCTGAAAGTTGGCGACAAAAGGGCAAGGTACTGCTGGGGTTGAATCGTGCTCCCGAGGCATGCGCAGCATACGAACAAGCGCTCACCCTGGCACCAGCGGATGAAAACAATATTATCGGATATGCGACGATTGTTTTACATGCAGTGCCAAATCGTGTGCCACAGGTGATTCCCTTGTTACAAGGCGCCATAACACGTAACCCACAGAACTTTGCCAACTACTGTCTATTGGGCAACGCGCTCTACCTAAGCGGTCAGTTTGATGATGCATTGCGAAATTTTGAGATGGCGGAACGACTGGGCACGCCACCCGCTGACACATTGTACTATCACGGGAAGTTGTTGATCGAACGTGGCGAAAAGGACAAGGCGATTCCGTTATTGCGTCAGGCGTGTGAAAGAACGCAAAACCCACAATATCAAAAAACGTTGCGGGAGGCGGAAAGCAAACTTTAAAACTTTGATTGCTCCAGAATTACGCGCGCTAACCTTTCATCCACTTTAATGCGTTCGATCAACGCTTCGGCATTGGGGAACTTTCGCTCCTCGCGCAAGCGCTCCATAAAATACACGCGAGCAGTTTTCCCGTACAAATCCTCGCCGGGGTAATCAAACAGAAATGCTTCAGGACGATACATGGAACCTTCGAAGGTCGGGCTAACCCCGAGGTTCATCATGGCACCATAGCGCCGCCCCTCCACCTCCACAAATACCGCATACACCCCCGAAGCAGGAATGGCAAAATGGAGATCGAACTGTACGTTGGCTGTGGGATAACCCAACGTTGCTCCACGCCCGTATCCGTGGATCACCGGGCCTTCCAATTCGTAAGGACGGCCCAGCATTTCCGCCGCCAAACGCACCTGGCCTTCTTCAATCAGTTCGCGAATACGCGTGCTGCTAATCGTCCACTCCCCATGTTGGACAGCGGAAAGCATTTTTACCTCAAAGCCATGCTTTGCGCCTAATTCCTTGAGCAGCGTGATGTCGCCGTTCGCACCGGCTCCGAAGCGGAAATCAAATCCCACAACCAGCCGATCGATACCGTAACACCCTATCAAAATATCTTCGACAAACACTTGCGGGGTAATGTGCGAGAGCTCCGCGCTGAACTCTGGCATGACTAAAATATCCACACCCAGATTCTGCAAGACCTCTATTTTTCTATCCAACGTGAGTAATTGCTTCGGCTGGTAGGCGGGCGCAAGATGTGTTAGTGGATGATTGGAAAAGGTAAGCGCCAGTGCAGTACCGGATTCGGCATGTGCTTCATTTGTCACACGCTGTACCAGCGTTTGATGGGCACGGTGCATGCCATCAAAAACACCAGCGGTCAGAACACGCGGATGCGGCAAGTCAGGGGATAGCAAAGTATGAAGTTGGGAAAAAATTTGCATGAAAAAACTTACCACTCCATCTCGAACCAGTCGTTGGTTTGCGCCTGCCACTTGCGCTGGGCCGACCCCATGTTGATCGCCACTTCCAAAAAGCCGGAACTGCCCCAGTACATGAGCGGGTGGTTGGGCGGCACATCCGCATAGTGCGGGCTGATACCATTCACGAAGCGGCCATGATACGACAGTTTGATGTGCGAGTGATCGATGTCTGGAGGAATATGTTCCGGCGTAACATTGGTCAACAAGTTGCCGTAACTGTCGATGTAGATAATGCGCCCGCTAAGCAGCCCGCCCTTAACCATGACTTGTTCAAACGTGGGAATCTGAAGCAGGCTGTTGATGCTGGGGCCAAATTCTTCAAACGGAGCACCCGCGGCAAGGTGCGCGGCAGCGGGTGCAAAAAGATCGCGGCCGTGAAAGGTTCCGCTGTGCTGATGAAAATGATAATCCGGGTTTTCAATCAACCGCGCTTCCCACGTTTTCGATTTCATCTCGACGAAGGAAAAGGCACCGTTGTCTGGGCCAACAAAGTAGTATTTGTCATTCCGCGCGACAATTGCCTGGCGCTCCGTGCCCACACCCGGGTCTACCACACAGAGAAAAATAGAGCCCTCGGGAAAGTACGCATGACTGATCTCCAGAATAAATGCGGCTTCCTGAATGGATTGTTTGGTAATCTCGTGGCAAAGGTCCACAAACTGAACGTGTGGGCAAATTGAAAGCGCTACCCCTTTCATGGTGCCAACGAACCAGTCGTTGGTGCCCATGTCGGTCAAAAGGGCAATGACGGGGGGAGTGGGCAAATGCGGTGTCATGTGAGGATGTTCCATAATCCGGATAAAAATTATTTCACGATAATCTGAGTCTCTAAAGATGGTAAAGAAATACCGCGCGCCTTTTCAAAAAACGGCGTTACTTCCAGCGTGAAATTCCCTGCTTCTCTCAATTGCAACACACACTTGGGTTGCGTGGTTTTTTGCGTCACGGCGGTGTCCGGCGTTGCTTTGTTTATCACCTTGACCAACCAGACGACACGAATAGGCAATTCGGATGCCTGCGCCGTATTCACACCCCAGGAGAAGGTGGCAAACTCCCCAACGCGGTAAGTTTTTCGCGGCGGTTCCAGCCATTCAAGATGCCGTTGCAAAAAGTCCTGCATGGTGCGCCCCGGCGCGGTGCGCACCTCACCTCCGCGCTCCATTTCCGATTGCGGCACACCACCGCCCCCTTGCGGGCCACCGTTTGGCCCACCTTGCATCCCGCCATTGGGCCTCCCCTGCGCATCCTCCGGCGGCCCTTGTAACATCCCATTAGCCCCCTGCTGTTGATCAGGACGCGGCCCCTGCCCCTGGATTGTTTGCTGCGCAGTCTGCTGCAGCGGCAAATAGGGGAGAAGCGTTTTCCAAAACCCGATGGTAACAACCGTAACGATTAAGATCACCAATCCGCTTCCGATTAAAATACCCATCAAAACGGAATTCCGTTTCCAGAAGGACTCCGGCGGTATGGGAGTGGGTAAAAGTGTTTCCGGCATGGGCGTGGGCAACACGGAAGTCGGAGTGACTGCCGGCATCGCGGGCGCAACGGCAGACGGCAGTGTTTGTGCAGTAGAAAAAGGCGTGGTCAAATGGAGAGAAGTCGGGGCAGAAGACGCCGCAGTTTCAAAAAGTTGCGAGTAAGACAACTGGCCGAGCGGGCGCATGGCCCGGCGCAGTTCGAGAGAAAATTCTGTGATGGAAGCGTAGCGGTCTGCTGGATTTTTTTTCAACGCACGCAACAAAACATCGTTCACCTCCACGGGCAGGTTGGGATTTACCAACACCGGCGGATCAGGCAGTACGGACACATGTTTATAAATCAGCGTAGGGATTTCGCCTTCAAACAACAGGCGGCCCGTTAAAAACTGAAAAGCGATGCAAGCCAGCGCATACTGATCGGTGGCGGGGCAAACACCCGCGCCCTGAATCTGCTCGGGTGCCATGTAATACGGCGTGCCCATCATCGCACCAGTGTTGGTAAGCGCGGTATTATCCGATACGCGGGCAATCCCAAAATCCATAATCTTGATGGTTTGCTGCTTGGGAATAACCGCAATGTTTGCAGGCTTTATGTCGCGATGTACCACGCCTTGCGCATGCGCAGCGGCCAGTCCCCGTGCCACCTCGTCCACCATTTCCAGCAAATCGGATACAAACAAATTAGTGCGTTCTTCCGCCAGAAAAACATTGAGCGGCATCCCATTTACGTACTCCATGACAATGTAAGGCCGTACGCCGGAATGCACGTCGTAAATGGCAACTACATTATTATGTGAAATTCGCGCGCAGGTTGCGCCCTCGCGGACAAAACGCGCCAGATACTCCTGACGTTGCAACACCTCGTCCGACGGAACCTTGATGGCAACCACGCGATCCAGATTCAGTTGACGCGCCTTGTAAACATGGCCCATGCCACCGCTACCGAGCACGTCCAAAATCTCGTAGCGCTCATCCAGAACATCCCCTTTGGCAAGATCTGTCATGGTATTGGCCCATCTCCGCAGCAACCCAAAAAGGCAAGCGCCGCCCTGCCGCTTGTCCTAGACTCACGTCCTTATCATCCGGTGCGGTCTCTTTCCTGTCAAGACTGGTTTTCGGTTTTTTGTGCAGTGGGAAAAAATTGCACACCCACGGCATAAGGGTATATTCATCCCCTTATGATTGCAGATTAAGTTCAGAATCCCAAAACCAATTGCAATCCGCGATTGACCTCTTGCAATGTCTGCGCATCCAGCATTTTAATGCGTTGGGTGAGGAACTGCTTATCCAGCGTTAGCAATTGAGACACATTGATAACCGAATCTTTGGGCAAACCAGAACGCCGCGCTTTCGCCAAAACATTCCCCGGAGCCATAGCCAAGGTCAGGTTTGACATGAGCGCTGCGACCACCACGGTATTTATCAAACTCTTGTTAAATGCGTTTGCCTGCACAATCAGCACAGGCCGGCGATATCCGGGAGAAGAACCCTCAGGGTCGGGCAGTGATGCCCACCATATTTCACCCCGCAACATTACCACTGCTCCGACGGAAGGGAAAGTGATTGCAAACGAGCCAACGCCGGGTCCACACCATCGCTTTGCTTACCATATACTTGGTTCAACTGCGCGGTAATTTCTTCCGAGCGATGCAGTTTTAGAAATTCCGTCAGTGCTTGCGCATACAGCGCACTCCGGGTCAAATGGCGCTGGCGGGCCAGCGTCTCTGCACTTTCAAACAAGGTGTTGGGAATGGAAACAGCGATCTTCATGCGTTCATGGTATAACGATGGTCATACCCCGTCAACATTTTTTTGATTCCCCCCCGACAACATCTGCTGTGCACAGTCGGGGCAATAACTGTGGGTAAATTCCGCCTGCGAGTGTTTGCGGATATACGATTCCAACTGTGTCCAGTTGCCCTTATCATCCCGTATTTTTTTGCAGCAGGCGCAGATGGGCAACAGTCCATTGAGCTGCTTAACCTGTGCCATTGCCGAGCGCAGGTTAACAATTAACTTTTCGCGTTCTTCCTGGTGGCGCTGCACTTCCCGTTCCAGAAAGGTTACCTTGACGCACTCCCGCAGCGCTTCCATCAATTTCTGTTGATCGACAGGCTTGATGACGTAACGGTCCACGCCGATTTCAATCGCCTGCATCAAATAATCCGTGTCGCTGTAAGCGGTGGTAACAATGATCTGCGTTTGCCGGCTCAACGCTTTAATGGCACGCGCCATGTCCAACCCGTTCATCACCGGCATGTTAATATCCGTTACCACTACATCTGGTCGATGCTCACGAAAAACTTCCAGCCCCTGCATCCCATTTTCCGCTTCATACAATACACGCAC
>DNPO01000240.1:0-4464 GCA_003501375.1 Candidatus Sumerlaeota bacterium
CCCTGACACCAAAACATTTTTTGTCACTTGGACTTTGAGGAGTTCCTGTGGAACCGGGTGCATCTAAGCCACTTGAACTTTCGCGATGTTTTTACAAACCCGTTACACATTTTGAGAGGGGAAAACGCTATAACTTGCGGAACGTGGTTGATTTTGCTATATTCTGGTACCCGAGACCACATCCAAAAGCCAGGAGAGACTGGTGCAAAAAAATCGCAACTTACATGCATTTCGTTCTTCCATTTATCTCTCTCTTGTGATAACTCTACACATCAGCGCGAAAAAGGTGACGCGCCCCTTAAAAAAATAGCAGATAAACAAGGCACGAGTAGCGTCAGCATGGGCAGTTCGCCCGATTGAAGTCCGGCAGTGACCTTGTTGTTCGTTATAGTACAAATCAAGGAGGAAAAGGCACGATTTCGCGCAATCGACCCCGACGAAACCTTGGCTATTCATGTAAATTTCCTATATTCACAGATGGAATGAAGCGGCATTAAAATTGCTTGAAAAACACTCAGGGAGGAATCACACATGAAAAAAATGATTTCCATGAAAAAAAACGTATCACGTCTTTGCCATGCCTTTACGCTTATTGAACTACTGATTGTCGTGGCCATTATTTCCATCTTGGCTTCCATTGCCCTGCCCAACTTTATGGAGGCTCAGGTGCGCGCCAAGGTTTCCCGTGCCGCGTCCGATATGCGTTCCATAGCAACCGGCTTGGAAGCCTACATGGTGGATAACAACCACTATCCGTTCTCGCGCCAGATCAACACCACGACGCACTATAACTTGGTTCCTCTGAGTGCGCGTTTGAAAGTCATCACGACCCCCATTGCTTATATGAGCAGTTTACCGCACGATCCCTTTTTGCCTCCGAATGGCTGGAATGGAATGACTGCCACACCGGGGCCGGATACGCTCACCATGCCCTCTATTGATACGTATGACTATTTTGATGCCGAGGCCGACCTGGATGAAGATATGAAACCGAATGCTTCCGGTGTAATCACAGGCACCGATAGCACGCGCGGTTGCAAATGGCGTTTGGCTTCCTTTGGCCCAGACACTTGGGGTTGTTTCGGTATCATCTGGGGGAGCAAACTGTCGGCGGGCGACCGCGAAGGAGTGGATTACGACGCTACCAACGGTACCGCCAGCAACGGTGACATTGTCCGCACTGGTGCCAAAGTGCGTGATTGGACAATGGAAGGCGCTTTGGCGAAATAAGCCATTTGACAAAGTCGATTATCCATATTTTGCGTGACGACGGGATGGGTTGAATCCAACCATATCTAGTCTGACCTACTTTTCCTTGGGGTTCCAATGATTCGAAAACGATTGACGTTAAAGCGCTTGTTGCTCTGTGCTGGTGGGATACTAGTCTTCCTGATGGCTTTGGTGTTTTCCCTCTACAGCGTAAAATACCACGGCCCCAGCGCTGAAGCGGTTATCCGTTTGGGCATTGCTGAAGAATTAACCGGTTACGACAGCAAGGGCTACCATGCGTTGCTGGATTCCGCTCTCATGCCGCCGCTGGAAACGCTGGCGCTTTATCCATTTTTGGAACTTATCAACTGGTGTTCCTCTCCTTTTCAGCGCAATGGCGGCTTGGCTTTTTACCTGTTGCTTGCTGTGATTGCTGCCGGTGCGGCACTTTACAGCGCGACATTGACACGCAACCTTTTTGACCCTCATGTAGATCACTTGGGAAAGCCCATTCGCTTCCTGTTCTATCTGCCCGGTTTTCTGATCGCAGCAGTGCTCTTGATTTATCCAGGCAGCCCGCTGGCTGTTTCGCACGGCTCCTTCGCCACTGGCTCCTTCTTTTTTGTCGCAGCGATTCTGACACATCTCACCGGTTGGTTACGCACAGGCAAGTTGCGTTCGCTGGCATTGGCTTCCGTTCTCCATGCAGCAGCCTGCCTGTGGGATATTCGTTTTGTTGCCTTCCTTCCCGTGGTTGCAGCAGCGGTTGCTGGTCGAGCCGGGCGCATGCCGCAGGGGCACTCTGGCGGAAAACTTCAAGCGTTTTTGCTTCTTTACCTCACCCCCATGATTTACCTGCCGGGCTTGTGGGCGCTCTTCGGATGGCTGATTTTTGCAAACCCATTCCACATGATGCGCGACATCCCGCCTGAAACCCAGTATCTGTTGCGCCAGTTACTTCTGATAACAACTTGTTGCATTCCGGTAATTTGGGGATTGGCCCGCTATGCCCGTTGGGCGCATACCCTCCTTGCCCTGTTGCTGGTTCCCGCCGCTGTGGGGCTGGTACACGCTGCGGCACAGCCCTGTAGCACCGCTACCTTGGCATTGCAGGGACACTCGGTTGAAAGCCCCGCGCAGAAAAAAGAGATGAGCTGTTTGGAAAATTACCTGACCAAATACAAGGGCGGGCAGGTGGTGCTCACCGTGGGGCGTCCCGGCTACTTGCTTCAGGAGCATTTTGCCCGCCAGGGGAATTTCGTTCACCGACTGGAACTTTGGGATTTGGAAGCATTTTTGCGGATCAACGCCAAACGCGATGTGTGCCTTGTTTTGAGCGATGATCAGGCTATTTTGTGGAAAGAGCGATTGGGAACAACCGCTTGGAACAACCTTGTCTTGGAAGATAAGACTTGGAGCCTGCAAGCAAACAAATCGGATAGTCAGGACTGGAAAGTTTACTACTGCATTCGTCCAGCAAAATAAGACGAAAAATACCGAACTGGCTTTGTCCCCTACGGAACGAAAAACAAACAAATACAGCCCATTCCTTTGAGGAGTTTCCATTTGCTAAAAATGTCCCGCTCTTTCTTCCCTTCCTTCTTTTCTCCTCTTCTCCAAGCACGGATCACCCTTGCGCTGCTGGCATGCGTTCTGCTTGCTCTCACGTCGTCGTCGGGGTACGCCCAGCAAAACAAGGCCGTCAAACCCCTCACGCCCAAGGCGCAATACCAACAACTTACCACGGAGGGGAACGCCCTTCGGGTCAATAAGCAGTACCCAGAAGCCCGCGCCAAATTCACCGAAGCCGCAGCCCTGATGCCCACGCTTCCCGCACCCTGGGAAGAAATTGGCGTTTGCTATGAACAGGAACAAAACCCGGACGAAGCCCAAAAGGCCCATGTGAAAGCGCTGGAATTAGACGCCACTTACAAACCGGCAGTAAACTCTCTCCTGCGTTTTGCGCAAACCTACAACAGTACAAATCGCCCCCTGGAAGCACTTGCCTTGCTGGAGATGTTGTACACCAAAACTTCCGGGGCCAACCAGTTGCGGCCGGCCGAGGAGTTTTTGATTACTCTGTCAAAAATGGGTAACTACCCGCGCATTGTACAGGAAACCCCCAAGGTTTTGAAACTTCTGATCGAACAGGGCAAGGAAACCAAAGCCGCTGCTGTGCGACAAGCCGGAAAAACGTTTGATGCGATCACACGCGCCTGGGATGCTACCGGGGTACTGAACGCCAAAATAATCGAGTCCGATGGATTGTATCGCGGCAAGTCTGTCGATTCGCCACAGTCTGTTGTCCTCTCGAACTTATTGCTTGCTGCCGCACGCATAGAAAAAGGGAAGAGTGGTACCGCCAACGCATTGGATTATCTCACGCGCGCCATTGCGCTGATGCCTGATAACATTGAGTCCTACCGTGAAAAAACCGATCTTTTGCAAAAGGTAAAAGGCAAAGACGAGGCATTGGTATTTGTCAAACTTGCCCTCGAAAAATTTCCAAAAGATGAGCCCCTCCTCAGCAAAGAGGGGGAGTACTATACACAACGAAATGAATTTCGTCCGGCACTTGAAGTATACCAAAAATTGCAGGAACTCCAGCCACAGAACAACTGGTACTTGCGCCGTTTGATTGATACGCAACTCAGTCTCAACATGCAAAAGGAAGCGAAGCAAACATTCCAAAAAGCGATTGACCGCATCAACGCAGACCCCAGCAGCAGCGCGGAGAGTAAAAAACAACAGGTGGAGTATCTCCGCAAAACTTTTCAGGACAAACTGGACCTTGTCTCGCTGAATCAAGACCAAGTGCAGAGCGTTCAACAAGACCTGACTGCGCACCCACAAGACCCAATGGCGTGGAGACGTCTGGGTGATTTTTACCTTGACCAGAGCGATCAGCAACTAGCCCTGTCTGCTTATTTGCAAGCAGCGTATCTGGCCAAAGACCCAGCCAACTTCATCAGTAAAACGTTTGAAATTGTTGCAAATCCACGCAAGGCGGAGCCAATGCCTTACCTGATCGCTCTGGTGGAACACTTCCCCAGCAACACGGAAAACTTCCGCGCGATTCAGGAAATCATCAACCAGCAACGCATTAAGCCCGACAAACGTTTTGCGCTGACACCTGAGCAAACCGAAGGTTTTCGCATTGCGGAAAAAGCCTGTCTGCTCATTGCCAAACAACCCGACATATCTAATGACATGCGCTTGCAGGCGCAGTTTTGCGCCATCAAATACCACAACGAG
>DNPO01000240.1:4715-10480 GCA_003501375.1 Candidatus Sumerlaeota bacterium
CCATCAAATACCACAACGAGCCGCTTTCCAACGAGCCGGAAATTTGGAAAAGCGCGGTGGAACAAACCACCGCGCTTTTAAAAGACGCTTCGCTGTCTCTTCAACGTGAAATCCGCGAATACAACGTGGACATTTTGCTCAACCGTTTGAATGACCAGCCAGCGACATTTGTCATCTATGCGGATCTCCTAAAAACTTTTCCCCAAACCTGGTATGCCAAATCCTTGGTGGATACCGCGTTGCGGATGCGCCCCCTGCCAGACCCCGCACCGTTGGTGGATTATCTGAGGGCAAATCCCAACGAGGTTAAAAACATACAATTGCAAAAAGGATTGGGGTACTGGTACTGGGAATTGGGCAAAACCTCCGAGTCGTTGCAAATTTTTCGGCCCCTGCTGATGCAATCCGGTCAATTGGGCTTCCCTTGGTCCGCTCCGTGGGCTCCACAAAACAGTGCGGAAATTATAGCGCTGCGGGAGGAAATTAAAACACAACATCCGCAGTTATTTGCCCAACTGGGCTTGGTGAAAACGCCGGATACCGTTATCCCCACCGATTGCCAAATTGTGCTGACCAATGAAAAAAAGATAACCCGCTATCCAACCAGTGGAGCCAACAGTAAAGATTCGGTAATTGTTACGGAACAAGCCCGCTTAACCATTCCAGCCCCACTGGCGCTGGCTGGAGTACGCCTGAACAGCAATGCTCCGGTCAGCACATTGAGTCCGCCGGCTTTTCTGCATTCCACATCGGGTACATGGACAGCCGTGTGGCGTTCTCTTAACCCTTTCTGGTTGGATGCTAACCAAAACGATTGGAGCATCAGTTTGCAAACGCTATCTCGTCCAGCAAACTTCGCTGATCCGTTATCCAGCGGACAGAGCGAAACAAGTTGTGCCATGGAGCATATTGCAAACACTTGGGTTTTGCGCGATCCCGTTCACGGGTTTTCGTTTGAAATCACCCCCCCAGCGGATTTCCCCACTTCAAGCACTCTGAGCGGGCGTATTGTCCAGCGAACGCAGTACATCCAGGAAGGAAGCGCCCGGTAATGTATTCAAGAGTCATGCGGTTATTTTGTACCATTTTGTTCCTCCTTGCATTTACCTGTTCCGCCCACGCGGCAACGGGAGAGCATTGCTTCCAAGTGGACAAGGGGATACAAAGCGGCTGGCAGCCAGACCCTTACCTGTCTGATCTGCCTTCTCCTCTGCGTTCAGAATCCTCCCGCGCCCACAATACCAATTTAATTATCCCGGCGAAGTTCCCCGCCCCCGTTGGCGTTTTCCGCTACACGGAAGCAGAACAATCTGTTTGGGAAAAAGCGAAAATGATTCGCGTCACGCTATATGTGCCACGCGAGGCTGGCCCCTACCCCTCCGCCGCGTTGGTTGCCAGCCACCCGCTCTGGGGATGGTTCCAGACTCAACCCACGCGTTTGCTCAAAACGGGTGAGTGGAATACCATCTACTGGTCGTTGGATGGCGATTGCGCTGACTGGATTTCTACAGACGGCAAGATTGCGTGGAACGACGATCTGCGTTCCCAACTCGACCGCATCGGACTCCGCATTTATGCCGATCCCACAACGCAAACCCTTCCGGTTAACGCTGATTTGTCCGACGAATTTACCAAGCCCGAATTCCGGCTTGCTGAATTTGCCCTGACTGGTCTGAATGATCCTCAGCCCCCGCTCGAAATCCAGAAGTTTGAAATGACATCGCAACAAGCGCTTCAGGGAAAACGTACGGAATTCTCCTTCCGTCTCTCCCGAGGATACAGCAATCCTTTCGATCCTGAAAATATTGCCGTGGATGCGTCCTTCACCTCGCCCGAGGGGAAGACCATGCGGATGCCTGCGTTCTACAGCCAGGATTTTACTCGTTCACGGCTCGCAGATGAGAGTGAGCATTGCGAACCGGTGGGGCGTGCCAACTGGAAATTGCGCTTTAATGCCCCCACACCGGGAAACTGGCAGTATCGGATCACCGCCCGGGATAATCAGGGGGGAGTTTTTGAAGGAACAACGCAAACTCTTGCCGTTGCACCATCTGCTTTTCGTGGATTCCTCCGGGTTGACCCGAAGGATAACCGATATTTTTCCTTTACCAATGGGGAATTTTTCTACCCGACAGGGTTAATTGTACGTTCCCCATCTGATACGCGAAAACTATGTGCTTCAGTGGACACGCCCGATGAGGAAAAAAACGGGACATACGCATACGACAAATATTTTAAAAGCATGGCTGCGTCCGGTATCAACTTCAGCCGAGTCTGGATGTCCGCTTGGTGGACAGCACTCGAATGGACTCACGGCTACCGTTCTGACTATGCTGGCATTGGTCGTTACAGCCTTTTAAATGCTTGGCGCATGGATTATGTACTCGACTTGGCCGATTCCCTCGGTATCTATGTGGACGTAACGCTACACAACCACGGTCAGTTCCGGGCCAGTGAATTTGATGCGGAATGGTACGACAACCCATATTATCTTGGACAAGGTGGAGTGGTGGAACAGCCGCAGGATTTCTGGACTAGCCCCGAAGCCAAGAAAATCGTCAAAAAACGCCTCCGCTATATCGTGGCGCGCTGGGGAAGCAATTCCAATATTGCGTGGTGGGAACTTTGCAACGAGGTGGATCTGAGCGCACAATACAGTTCACCTAATATTCGTGCCTGGCATGAAGAAATGGCCCGTTACATCAAATCCATTGACCCGGCACAACACATCATTTCCACGCACTTCACATCGGGGAGATGTGATCCCAGTGTACAGAATCTTCCTGAAATCGAAGTGGCGCAATCCACAGCTTACGAATCCGATATGCCGGGACGCTTGATCAAACTCTATACGGACCACGCTATTTTCCCCAAACCCGTCTATAACAATGAGTTTGGCGTTGGCGCCAGCCACGAAGAAATCATGCACAATCTGCATGGCGGACTCTGGGCTTCCACCGTCATGCCATTCTGCGGCACTGCACTCTTCTGGTGGTGGCCCTATGTGCAGGAAAAAGATCAGTATTATCAATACGTCAACATCATCCGCTTCCGGGCTGACGAAGACCTACGAGGGAAAAATTACCAACCCGTCCGTGCCATTGTTCCCGCTCAGGAAAATCTCCCGGCTGAAACACGCGTTTTAGAAGCAATGGGTATGCAAAGCGAAACATCGGCCCGCCTTTGGATATATGACCCGCGCATCTACCGTGTGGGAAAAGGGAATCAGACGGTTCGCCCTATTATTCGCGCCATTCCCGAAGCACGTGTGCTGGTGGACGGGTTAAAACCGGGCAAGTACCATGTTGTTTTCTGGGATACGTGGAAGGGTGAACCACTGAAAAATGCCGGGGGTGTTGTAGAAGCCAAGGGTGACACATTGGAAATTTCCACCCCGGGTTTTGAACGTGATATCGCCTGCAAAATTGACTGCATTACCCAATAAAATATAAAGATGACCACGAAACACGCGAAAAATTCTTGAACTGTTTTTACCTCAATCCTTCATGTCAAAAAACAATTAACCGCAAAGAACACAGAGGGCACAAAAAAAGAGAGTCGTATTTTTGTCACCCATCTTTAACCAATTCCTTCCTAAATCTTTGTGTTCTTTGCGTTCTCTGTGGCTATTGTTGGGGAGATGCAGGATTAGGGGTTTTCGTGGTCAAATCGGGCTGGTGCTTTTATTTCCCCGCGAAAATCATTTGCCACCGCTTCCCGTTCCCGGTAGGATATTGGCGCGTGAGTGAATGAACACTCGCAAAAGAAAGCACCATGTCCTCCGAACCCACTGTCCCTATTTCCCTCAGTTTGGTTATCCCACTTTACAACGAAGTGGACAGTATCGCCCAAACCCTGCACGATGCGTGTGAGGCGTTACAATCGACGGGCGCTGCGACAGAAATTATCGTGGTAGACGACGGTTCGACCGACGGCAGTGCGCAAGCCGTGGAAGAGACTGGCTTGCCCGTTCGCGTAATTCGACATGAGTCCAACCGCGGATACGGTGCTGCGTTGAAAACCGGCATCGCCGCTGCGTGTTATGAATACGTAGCCATTGTGGATGCGGACGGCAGTTACCCCGTGCGCGAACTGCCTAATCTCATGCAAGCCGCGCCCGACCACGCAATGGTGGTGGGGGAACGTATCCAGTACAGTCACTACTCTTCGTCGGCACGAAACCTGGGTAAAGCCATTTTAGTGCCGCTTGCCAACTACCTTTCCGGCATAAAAATTCCCGATATCAACAGCGGTATGCGCATCATGCGCAAAGACCTGGTGGAGCGTTACTGGCCCCTGCTGCCTGATACGTTTTCCTTCACTACCACCATCACGCTGTCGCTTCTGTGCGCCGGATGGAACGTACGCTACCTGCCTATTCAGTATGCGAAGCGCGAAGGCCATTCGAAAATAAAGCCCGTGCGTGACATGATCCGCTTTGTGATCCTGATCGTTCGCACGAGTACCTATTTCCGCCCGCTTAAAGTATATCTCCCCATCGGTTTTGGGTTTATTTTCATAGCGCTCGCTCTTCTACTGGTGCGTGTGTTCTATGGACACGTTCTTAATATTACTACGCTCTTCTTCTTCATTGCCGGACTTCAGTCCATCCTGGTCGGCGTTTTGGCCGACCTCATTCTTAAACTTCTAGGAACTCGAAAATAACGGACAAAGGAGTTAGGGGCTATGTTTTTTTCACCCCTCATCCTGCCGTCCTCATTCCTCTCATGTGCTCTCCCAACAACAACCCCATCGGTATTTTTGACTCCGGTCTCGGTGGACTCACCGTTGCCCGTGCCATTCGTAACGCCTTCCCCAACGAAGCAATCTGCTATCTGGGCGACACCGCCCGCGTGCCCTACGGCTCCAAATCGCCCGACACCGTTAAACGCTATGCCCGCGAAGACATCGCATTTCTCCTGTCGCGTAACGTCAAAGTGATCGTCGCCGCCTGCAACACCGTGTCTGCCGCTGCACTACCCGAACTGATCAACTGCTACCCCGTGCCCGTGCTCGGCGTGGTGGAAATTGGCGCAGAAACAGCGCTGGAAGACGCTCCGAAAAAAATCGGCATCATCGGCACCGAAACCACCGTTCGTAGTCAAGCGTATGTTCGCGCCATTCTCAAACGTTCCCCTGAAACAGAAGTTGTTCAGAAGGCCTGTCCCCTGTTAGTGCCACTCATCGAGGAAGGCTGGTTCGAGCATGATGTCACTCGTATGGTAATTGAAGAATATCTTGCCCCCATGCGCGACTCTGGGGTCAACTCGTTAATTCTCGGTTGCACACACTACCCACTGATTCGTCCGATGTTGCAGGACTTCTTCGGGCCATCCGTTCGCACGGTCGATTCCGCCGATGCGATGGTGCATGCACTCAACACCGCGTTCAACAGCAATCAGATTGGGCGCGCCAATACCAATAACTCCGCCGCATCGCTCTATTATGTGACTGACCGCGGCACACATTTCAGCAAACTTCTCGCGGCCTTCATGGGCGAGAATGATCTACCCGTGGAGCAAATACGTTGCGACGAACTCACCCTTGCGTTAGAAAAACGCGAAGCGGAAAGTAAAAAATAATCCCCGACAAACCGACGGACAGATCGATCAACTCTGCCCGATCAATAGGAAATACATGCACCTGATTCCCCCCATTGCCAACGCCACACCCCTTCCGCCCCTGCCGGTTGCCGATGATTTTATTGACGACTATGACCTGACCGAGCCGCTCAATATCGAGCAAATCTTTGGCATCAATGCGCC
>DNPO01000240.1:10827-11087 GCA_003501375.1 Candidatus Sumerlaeota bacterium
ATCGGCATTGAGCGCTCGCTCAGTTACGCCCGCAAAACGCGCGACCGCATGCTCAAATACTGCATTGGCAATGCCCGTGTCGTTCGCGGCAACGCCTGGCAATGTCTGAAAGACCACATTCAACCGGAGTCCGTGCATGCCGTTCACGTCTACTTCACCGATCCGTGGCCCAAAAGCAAGCATGCCAAGCGCCGTATTTTTCAGCCATTTTTCCTTGAAACGCTCCACCGCGTTCTCAAACCGGGAAGCCTTGTTTGCGT
>DNPO01000343.1:0-1070 GCA_003501375.1 Candidatus Sumerlaeota bacterium
TTGAATTTCCGCAATTGCCCAATGGGTATTACGAGATTTCCTGTGAGCATCCAACCGAACGTTCCGGGGAAAAATGCGTGGCGACTGCAAAAACGCGAATCGAAATCAGGGATTACAACCCGCACGCCTGGCTCAACCTTCGGTCGGATCGCGTCGTCATAAAAGGCCGGATCACCGGCAACCAGGGCAACCCTGTCGCCGGGGCAAAGGTCATCGGAAAATTAGCGAACCTTCCTTACAATCCGCAGATCGGTAATCCCCCAGAGGAATATGTTCCTCCCACGTTCACGACTCTTTCGTCCGCCGACGGCTCCTATGTCTTGGAGGGGTTTGACCCGACAGAGATTCTGGCGGTGGCTAAATACCTCGCCCACGCTCATCCTGAATACCTTAGATATGCCGAGATGCGCGTGGAACATCCGGGGCTTACGCAGGACGCGACTCGTATAACCAAGGCGACGCTTTTAACAGAAGACGCCATTGCTCAGGCGCGCCGACTCATGGCGGCCCTGAATAAAACGGCGTACCAAAAATCAGAGGGAAGAAAATTGTTAGAAGAAAAGAAGGGCCTTGCCTTCCCTGCAATGCAGGGCGGTACGGTTACGGGCGTGGACATTGCGCTTGATCCGGCGAAATAAGTTTGAGGTTGTATAGATTGCAAAACGAGCCCCGGTGTGGTAGGTTCCGGCCATGAAAACAAATCGACAATGCACGATAGTTAAATGCACTTTCGCCCAAGCGGGAGATTCTTTTGTGCCAGGTACCCCTGCGGAACGTATCGCGATGGTTTGGCCGCTGACACAGGAAGTCGCCGCTCTGAGCAACATGAATGTCGACAAACCATTGCAACGGGAAATAACACGCCTCTTACGTCGAGGTGATGGAGCATTATAAACATGTCCAGGAAAATACGAGTCCTGAGAGGTAATTACAAACGTCCACACAAGGGTTTTGTTTTCGTCCTGGAGGGACGGTTGACAGGGGTTGATTTTGAAAGACATATCTGTTGTTCAGTCGTCCCGATGGGACGAGTTTTTAAAACCGATTACCCGGCGCTAAAGCGCCGGGCT
>DNPO01000343.1:1354-2662 GCA_003501375.1 Candidatus Sumerlaeota bacterium
ACCGTCCCTCCAGGACGAAAACAAAACCATTGTGTAGACTTTTGCAATTGGTTCCTTATCCCTGAACATCGGAGGCTACTTATGGGCGTTCTCATGCACACCTTTTACTGGAATTGTCCGGCGGAGGAAAAGCAGGAATTCCAATGGTGGAACCATGTATCTGGCAAGTTGGAAGAGTTGAAGAAAGCGGGCTTCACCGCGCTGTGGCTGCCCCCGGCGGGCAAACCCGCCAATTTGTGCGGCCCGTCGATGGGTTACGATGTCTACGATTATTACGACTTGGGTGATTATGACCAGAAGGGGTTTGTGAAAACCTGGTACGGTTCCAAAGAAGAATTGCTCAATCTGATTCGCGGGGCACATCGGAATGAGTTCAAGGTTTATGCCGACCTGGTGCTCAATCACAACTGCGGGGGCGATGCGGAAGAAGAGAATCCAATTATCGGGCAAAAACGCTGGACAAAGTTTACGCCGAAGAGCGGTAAGTTCACGCGTGACTGGACGTGTTTCCACCCGTCGCCTTACGAAACCTCGGGGTATGTTACGTTCGGTGACATGCCCGATCTGTGCCATATTAACCCGCGCGTTTCCACCAACATTCTCAATCACGCGAAGTGGATGGTGGAGGAGATTGGTTTCGATGGCTTCCGTTACGACTTTGTGAAGGGGTTCGCCTCTTGGATTGTGCGGGCGATTCACGATCGCACGTATTTGCGCGATGGAAAAAAGGTGGACATATTTGGTGTGGGCGAATGCTGGGATGGTGATAACACGATTGATTATTGGCTGGATTCCGTCAATACCTGGGCAGCGTGCCGCGTGGGTGCGTTTGACTTTCCGTTGCGTTACCGCCTTAAAGACTTGTGTGATACACCCGATTTCAGTATGCGGCGTTTGGCAGATGGCGGGGTGCTGATCAAAGACCGTCCGTTTGAAGCGGTGACATTTGTGGACAACCACGACTTCCGCGGATCGGACGAGATTATCGGCGACAAGATGCTGGCTTATGCCTACATCCTCACCCACGAGGGGTATCCATGTGTTTACTGGAAGGATTACTTTACCTACGGACTGGCTGAAGTGGGACAGGCAAGTGGCATCGAACGGCTCGTCCATGTACATGAAAAATATGCGGGCGGTGATACGAATCTGCTTTATGTGGATGATTCGCTTTACATTATGGAGCGCACGGGATACGGCGATCAACCCGGGCTATTATTGGCGTTGGGGAATGGTACTGCGCGCCAGCAGTGGGTGCAAACGCGCTTTGGCAACAAGACGCTTAAACCGCTGGCATGGCGGGCGGAA
>DNPO01000343.1:2914-6912 GCA_003501375.1 Candidatus Sumerlaeota bacterium
CGGGCGAAAGATGCGGAAATTAATCCACGCCCGATTACGCCACATGCGGACGGGTGGTGTGCGATTGATGTGCCGCCTCGGGGGTATGTGGTGTACGGTTGAGCCTGTCTGAAAGGGCTATAGACAAAACCCTCGGACGCATGTCCGAGGGTTTTGTTTTTCAAGTTTTGCAATTGGTTAGGTGGTCTTGAGTAGCAGCAATTCGTTGCTCTCGATCCAGCGTTGAATCGGAGGGTGCTCCGGGCTGTTGATAAGTTGTAAGGCAATACGTGCGGCTTCTTCTCCCAAGGTGGCACGCGGTCCCACCACGGTGCTGAGACCAATACGGGGAAGGCCTTGGCTCGGGCCACGGCCCATGGACATGATAGCAACATCGTCAGGAACGTGTAATCCCATGTTTTCCAAAATGCCAAGCGCTTGAATGCCCAGAGGGCTGATTGCCGTCATAACCGCGTCGGGGCGTTTGCTGGGTGCACCACTAAACATGGCGCGCAGGGCTTTTTCCGGTGATTCAAACGGTGCCGTTACCGCATAGTGATGAGGATGCGTCCCAAGCCCGTGGGCTTCCAACGCATCTTGATACCCGGCTTGCCGAACGGCAAAAGCGTCAGACGGATCGCTCCAATTCAAGAAAGCGATACGTTTCCGCCCGGATTTTATGAGATGCTGGGTGGCTGTGCAGGCTGCGGCACGCGTGTTCCACGAGACAAAGTTGCAATCGGTGAAATGCTTGGGCGGAATTCCCATAAAGACGGATGGAACGTGGTGCGCCTGAATAAGTTGATATGTTTTGCTGTTAAGCACAGGTTCACAAAGAATAGCATCTACTTGCTTTTGCAGCAGCATTTGCACTTCGTTGTGCGCAACGCTTTCGCTGTAGTCGTTAACTGTAACGAGCGGGCAGTAGCGTCGGGGGCAAACGGAAGTGCGAATTCCCCGGAGCACATCGTTGGCGTAATTGTTCATCAGGTGCAGAAACATGACGCCAATCAGGTACGACTTGCGCGTGCGGATTCCACGGGTAACGGTGGGATAGTTTAATTGTTCGGCTGCTTCGCGGACACGTTTTTGCATTTCTTCGCCAATGCCCATCTCGTCACCTTTGCCATTGAGGACAAAGGAAACCGTGGTGATGGAACAGCCGGCTTTTTTTGCTACGCAGGTGATAGTGGGTTTGGCGCTACGTTGCATGGCATGCTTTCAACGGGAATGGGGGGTTCCGAAAAAAACGGTATATCAGTCCGTGATTTTACGCTTGAGATCGGGCATGGTATCCGGCTTATCTGCCTCGAAATAGCGGCTTTCGCTACCAGTGGCGGTCACGTTTTCGTAAACACCGGAATCGCGTCTAACCAATTTGGTAAATCCCATGTTTTTTAATTTTGCATCGCCGGTAGGGGTATTGACAAAAACGCGGGAAATCAGACGTTCCAGTTCACCACCGCATTCCGGACATTGTTTGAGGGCTTCATCAGAGATCGGATGTTCTACTTCAAAAACTTTCCCAAGTCGACAGGCGCTGCCCTTGTGTTCGTATTCGTAAACAGGCATGAGTCCACTCCTTAAAAAAAAGTTCTGAGAACAAGTTATTTTAACTTATGGGTCAGTGTTTAACCTGGCGGACATCGTCTAATCGATGCCACCAGATGTCCCGTTAAAATAAATGCCTCTTTTTTATAAAAAAAACAATCAAATTTCTTAATTTTTTTTCTGTTCGTCAATTTCTTCTGATTCAGGTTTCAACTCGCCGCTTTCTTCTATTTCGTGCAATAACTTGAATACACCAAACGCCTTGGTCAGGGTGGTGTCCAATTTGAAGTGTGGATTGGGCTGCCGTTTGAGTTGAATGCGCCCAGCCATTAGCTTTTTGATGTAGCCTCTGGCACCCTCAATGACGTGTAAGACCTCTTCGGCCTTAGTGGTATCATCTTCCATCACGCTGATGAGCACAACGGCTTCGCTCAGGTCGGGGCTGACTTTGACACTGACAGGTGTTACCAATTTCATGCGCGGGTCGTTCATCTCCCAGGCAAATATTTCGGCTAAATGGTGCTGGTATTCTTCGTTGACGCGTTTCATGCGGGAGTGGAGCATGGGAGCAAACCTCAAAAACAGGGATAAAGGCGATGGCCTATGGGCAAAACTCCCATAATGTTCATCCGCCTACGGCATCACTATAAGCCTAAGTGTTGATGAATCGCAACTTTTAAGATTCATCTTAAATAATCTTGGGTTGTGTGTCTACAGATACCGCATCGTGTCGGGAAATCAGATAGTGGCACGCATGGTATAATTGCTGTGCTTGATGGTTGAAAACAGAGGCCGGGGTAGAATGCAATGGTGTCAGATGCCCTGCCCCAACCTACGAAGAACAGGGGCACAGCCCACCACGTAATGACGTGGTGGGGGGATCGTGCGTAATCGGGGGGATAAAACCTGGTGAATAGAAATGAACAAAGCGAACTAAACGCAACGTCTTAGTTCGCTTTGTTCATTTTGATACTGAGTCCACCTCTACAAGGTTTGCGCAACTTCCTCGAACGCAAAGGTCTCAATAACGTCGCCTTCGCGGATATCCTGGAAGTCCTTGAGCGTGATACCGCACTCGTAGCCGGATTGTACGCTTGCCACATCGTCTTTCACGCGGCGCAGGCTAAGTATCTCACCGGTGTGAACAATGTTGCCGTCGCGCACCAGGCGCATTTTCTCACTGCGGGAAACGGTGCCGGAGGTAACGTAGCAGCCGGCGATATTGCCCTGACGCGAGACTTTGAAGACCTGGCGGATTTGAGCAGCGCCGCGCGGGACTTCTTTGAACTTCTTGTCGAGCATGCCAAGCATGGCCTTTTGCATCTCTTCGAGCAACTCGTAGATGACGCGGTAGGTCTTGATGTCGATGCCTTCTGCACGGGCCAATTCGCCAGCAGATGCGTCGGAACGGACGTTGAAGCCGATGATAATGGCATCGGACGCCATAGCCAGTTGCACGTCGGATTCGGTAATGGCACCGACACCGCTGTGCAGGATGCAGAGGCTGACTTTTTCGGTGCTAAGACGGTTGATGGCTTGGGAAACGGCTTCGGCGGAACCCTGAACGTCGGCTTTGAGAACGATGTTGAGTTCTTTGGGCTTGTTGTCCTGGCTGAGGTAGTCGGACAAGCCTTCAAGCGTAACGTGCGGTTTGAGTGCAGCGTTTTGGCTCTTGCGACGACGGCGTGTTTCGCGGACGGCGGCAATCTGACGGGCCTGACGTTCGCTTTCCATAACGAGGAACTTCTCGCCAACCTGCGGGCAGCCGTCTAAACCAATGAGTTCGACAGGGTAAGCAGGCAGCGCAGCGGTAACCTCAACACCGTGGTCGTCACGGAGGTGACGGACGCGCCCGCTGACGTCACCGCAAACGAAGGCGTCACCCTGGCGGAGCGTACCGTTCTGCACAAGCACGGTGGCGCTGATGCCGCGAAGGGGATCGACTTTGGAGTCGATGACCACACCGGTGGCGCGGGCGTCAGGATTGGCTTTCAGTTCGAGGATTTCGGCCTGGAGCAGGAGCATTTCGAGCAGATTGTCGATGCCGATGCCCTTTTTGGCGGATACTTCACAAATAATGGTGTCGCCACCGAGTTCTTCACCAAACAGGCTGTATTGCATAAGGTCCTGACGGACTTTTTGAATCTGTGCGCCGGGGATGTCTACCTTGTTGATGGCGACAATGAGCGGAACCTTGGCAGCGCGGGCGTGGTTGATGGCCTCAATCGTCTGGGGCATGAGACTGTCGTCCGCTGCAACAACCAGTACAACGATGTCGGTAACGCTGGCACCACGGGCACGCATAGCGGTAAAGGCTTCGTGGCCGGGGGTATCAAGGAAAACAACTTCGCCGCGGCTAGTGGCCACGCGGTACGCGCCAATATGCTGGGTAATGCCACCAAATTCACCACCAGCCACATTGGTTTTGCGGATGGTGTCAAGTAGTGTGGTCTTGCCGTGGTCGACGT
>DNPO01000343.1:7184-8391 GCA_003501375.1 Candidatus Sumerlaeota bacterium
CCATGATGGTGACCACGGGCGGACGGGGTTTCAGGTTTTCAGGCGCGTCAGCCGCGTCCTTCTCAATGATTTCTTCCACGTCGTAATCGTCGCCCTCGGGTACCACTTCCACCTTGATCTGGCATTCAGTGGCGATGAGTTCGCACAGGTCAGCGGACATAAGTTTATTGACCGTGAGCATCTCGCCCATGACCATACCTTTGGTGATGATTTCGGCGATACCCAGACCGGTCTTTTGCGCAAATTCCGCAACGGTCAGGTCGCCCTGAATCTTGACCACCTTGGGCTCGGGCGGAGCGACAGGGGCGCGTTGTTGCTGGCCTCTTCTTCCCTGATTTTTAAGGGCATCGGTACGGGGACGGGGACGCCCCTTCTCGTCGGTTTTGACTACGTTTTCTTCCAAGGTTTCCAGGTTCAGGAAAAGACCGGGACGAATGCGTTTTTCAACAGCACCTGCGCCCTTGTTGCCTTTTGCGGCCTTGGCGCGGCGCGCTGTCTTCTCTTCTTCCGTTTCCACCTTTTTGCCACCAGCCAAACGGCGGGTGGGACGCAATTTCATTACTTCAATGGAGGGAGCAGTCTTGAGTTCTACTTTTTTACGGCTCAGTCCAGCTTTTTTCAACGAGGGCAATTCGGCCAATTCGATTGGACGACGCGTGTCAAGACGGGGGCCGCCTGCAGGACGCGGCGCTCCACCATCACGACGGGGCGGCCCACCTGCAGGGCGATCGCCAGCGGGACGTCCCGCATACGGGGGGCGTTGCTGTCCGTCACGCGGGGGATAAGAGGGACGCTGTCCATCACGCGGGGGATAAGAAGGTCGTTGCCCATCGCGCGGGGGATAAGAGGGACGCTGTCCATCACGCGGGGGATAGGAGGGACGTTGTCCGTCACGTCCGCCATCGCGGCTCGGGTAAGGGCGCTGTCCATCGGTACGAGGGGCCGGACGATCGGTACGGGGAGTATAGGTTCCAGCGGGACGCTCCACACGGGGGGTCACCCCGGTTCCGGTCGGACGCTCCACGCGGGGAGCCATACCAGCGGGGCGTTCCAAGCGGGGGGTAAAACTGGGAGATATTTGTGGCTGCTGCGGCGCGCCAGCAGGACGAGCGGTGGGTGCTGCTGGTGCAACGGGACGGGCAGCAGGCGCTGCTGTAGCAGCGACGGGCGCGGCAGCAATCTGGGGTTTGGGAGCAGCAGCGGGCGC
>DNPO01000343.1:8713-9301 GCA_003501375.1 Candidatus Sumerlaeota bacterium
GGGCTTGGCTGCAAGGGAAATTTCTTGATGCTGGGGCGCGGTAGGCTCGGGTTTGACCTCGGGCGCGGCGGCTTCAGCCGGATGATCTTCCATTTGATGACGGCGGGCGGCTTTAGCACGAGCAATGCGTTCGAGCGCAAGTGCGCGGGCATCCTTATGGGCTTCCGGCTCTTTTACCGGGGCGGTTTGCGGTGCAGCAGTAGCACGAGGCGCAACGGACGCTTTGGGGGCGGCGGCAACGGCTTTTTTCGGCTCAGCCGCTTTGGCAGCAGCAGGAGCATCGCTCTTTGCTGGTTGTGCGGACTTTGGTTTGCTGTCCAGTTGTTCAAGAATGCGCCGGACGTTTTTGTCATCAATGGAAGAGGACGGTGTTTTCACCTCAATATTCAAATTGTGGCACACGTCCATGACGTCTTTGCTCTGAAGGCCGCGTTGCTTCGCTAAATCGTAAACCCGCATGTAATCTTCCTTACCGGCTTTTTGAGCGCGTCCCGGTTGCGCTTTCCTAAAAGAGTTCCGTGTTCCGGCTGCCACATGACGGCGGACTTTCGAGAACTAGTATCTTCGCCTTTTAGGGCGAAAAGTCAA
>DNPO01000480.1:0-1065 GCA_003501375.1 Candidatus Sumerlaeota bacterium
GTGGATGTTGTTAATCCGAATCCGCTTGGTCTGACCGCCGACGTTGAGATCGATATACCCGTCCACGCCCAGATTTTTGCGCAATTGCGAAATCTGGTAGCCCTTGGGCAAGTCAGGGTAATAGTAGTTTTTCCGCTCGAAATAGGTGTGCTCGTTCACCTTGCAATCGAGCGCCAAAGCGGTGCGCATGGCATAGTCGAACGCGGTCTTGTTCAACACGGGTAGCGAGCCGGGCATGCCGAGGCAGACGGGGCAGACTTGCGTGTTGGCGGGTTGGCCGAATTTGGTGCCGCAGCCGCAGAACACCTTCGTGTTGGTGGACATTTCGCAGTGGACTTCGTAGCCGATAATCGTTTCGTAAGCAGTCATGGAAAACCTTTCAAAATGGGTACTGAAAACCTCAGAGTAAACAAAAGCCGTTTTATGACTTGATGGTAACTATAAACACGCAGCGCTTGGATCCACGCAACACGCTTTCCTTCACTTCCACATCCACTAACTTCCCCAAAATATCTTCATACGTTTGTTTTTGCCACCCCTGCGAACACGCGCAAAAAATGGACGGAGTGATCTTGCTATTGACGAGGCGACAATCACAATCGCGCTCCTTCGTTACAACAGTGATAACCCCTTTTTCTTTATCGTAATCAATCTGCTCACCAGAGTGTTCTTTCATGTACTTAAAAAAAGCATCCGGGTTGTTCTTATACTTTTTCGCCCAATTTAGATTCTTGGCGCAATTACGGCCCAACTGCTCCAAAATTTCCACCTGCGTTTTTTCATCCAGTTTGGTACCCAACATTTTCCAGAGTTCGGCCGTTTGCTTTTGCGAATGCTTCAACCACCACTCGTTTCGCTTGGCTTCGTCAACTGATGTTGGTATCGGAGAAGGCGTGGGTGAAACGGTCTCGGCTGCCAATGCATTGCAGACAGGGGACATCAAAGCACCGGCGCAAGCGCACATCCCCATACCACAGGCTTGTTTTAACAGGTCTCTGCGATCCATACGATGCTCCTCCTGTGTCTCGGAAAACGGTAAACGACTGAACTTCGTAGCCCAGGATC
>DNPO01000480.1:1394-1658 GCA_003501375.1 Candidatus Sumerlaeota bacterium
AATGGTAATCTTAAAAGCGCATCGCTTGCCACCGCGGAGAATGGATTCTACCACCACCACATCAACGGGTTTTCCAACAATTGTCGAATAGGCGTATTTTTGCCACCCCAGAGAACATTGGCAATACGCTCCCGGCATCGCTGTTTTCTGTACTGCGGGACAATTGCAAGTTGTTGCCCGATCAACAATGGTAATCACCTTGTTCTTTTCATCATACTCCGCTTTTTCGACCCATTCTCTCTTGGCTTGTTCCAAGAATCCTGG
>DNPO01000480.1:2076-2978 GCA_003501375.1 Candidatus Sumerlaeota bacterium
TCCCCGATTTGCCACTTGAGCGCTTCGATTTCTTTCGAGTTGGGTTTCCCCGCAGGTTGTTCTTCGGCAAAAGCCGCCGTAATTCCCCCCAGACAAGAACATATTCCCATGCAACAAGCCGCACCTAAAAATTCTTTTCGATCCATGTTAAGAAACCCTTTCTTTGTTTCAGCGTCCTTTTTGTCCCTGCCGTCCTTTATGTCCTTTGTTTTTCAAAGGACATAAAGGACGGCAAGGACGAAAAGGACAGACTCCTGAAAAAAACAAAGATTTTACTTATTTGCTGAAGTTAACAATCGCGGAGAAGTCCGCAGCCTTCAGTGCAGCGCCACCAACCAACGCGCCGTCGATGTCGGGCTGAGCCATCAACTCTTTAACATTGTCCGGCTTCACGCTGCCACCGTACTGAATGCGAACCGCGTCGGCAATATCCTTGCCGTACAATTCGGTCAACAGACCGCGAATTTGCGCGTGAACTTCCTGCGCTTGTTCCTTGCTCGCAACCTTGCCCGTGCCGATGGCCCAGACGGGTTCGTAGGCAATGACGGACTCGCGCACGTTGCCGGCGGGAAGGCCAGCCAAACAACCGCGAATCTGGGTGTCGATGACCTTGGCGGTGTTGCCCGCTTCACGGTCGGCCAGCATTTCGCCGCAGCAAATGATCGGGATGATGCCGTGTTTGTAGAGGGCAAGGGCCTTTTTGTTGATGGTCTGGTCCGTTTCGCCAAAGTACTGGCGACGCTCGGAGTGACCGATAATGCAATATTTGACGCCCGCGGACTTCAGGAACGGAACGGCAACTTCACCCGTAAAAGCGCCGGACTCTTCCCAGAAGCAGTTCTGGGCAGAAACCACGATGTTGGTGCCCTTGGTGGCGGCAACGGCGGCGGCGATGGAGGTGA
>DNPO01000037.1 GCA_003501375.1 Candidatus Sumerlaeota bacterium
CTGGGCAAGTTCTTTTCGGAAAATTTGTGCATGACATTTCCTGCAACCATTGCGGACATTCGTGGGTTGAATCTACAGGTGTTCCAGAAAAAGGAACGCAGAATATTCCCGTCGTAAAAATTCAAGTATTGCGATGCCCACATTGCAGCGGCACGAGGGTCAAAGTACAGAAAACCATGCCCAATGGTTTGCGATACTATCTGTGCGAAGAATGCGGACGAACTTTTAAAGCCATTCGCAACTAAATTCCAGAATCTGGAAAAACTTTCCAGATTCTGGAAACGATTTGTTGTTTTCTGTGCCAGTGTGCTTTCATCAGCGCATGGCCACTCTCTCCGATACCACCTCCCTCATTTCCGAAAAAGTTTCTCTCGCCGTCCAGGCACAGGAAGTCCGCGATTACGCAACCGCGCTGACTTATTTGCGTTCTGCGCGAATGCTTACCATTGGCCGACCTTCCACGATACAAAAAGGATCGGCCATTGTGGAGTATTCAACGGCTGATATTGACAGCATGATTACAGATATAAAACAGGCTGCTGGGGCGTCTGTTGGCATCCAATCCCAGTCCATGATTTTTCCAGGACGGAGAGGATAGCCATGTCGAAACGACATAATAGATCAACGGGATCATCCAACAAGATATCCCTTCGCCGTTGGGAATCTGGCCAGCACAATAAGCACGACGATGAACACTGGAGAGGTGCGCATGATACAAATATCAACGCGGATATTTCCGGGTATCAAACCACGCTGCGCATTCGGTCAACGCATGAAATAGCGAATAATCCTATTTTGGAAGGTATCGTTCGTACCCACCAGATTGACGTGGTTGGAGCAAATGGCCCAACATTACAGGTGCAGAGCGAAAATACCACATACAACGAAGCGCGGGAACGAGTCTGGCGTAACTGGTGGAAAACACCAGATGCGCAGGAACGCCGTAGTGGCGTTGATATTCTGCGCCAGTGGATTTATATGCTGTGGGCTTGTGGAGAGTCTCTGGAGCAACTTGTAACCGTCAAGGACGCTAAAGGGCCTGTAAAATTGCGCCTCCTGGCCATTCACCCGCGCCGACTTATTACCCCCATGTCACACGCGGGTGAGCAGAATATCGCGCTTGGGATTCTACTGGATGAGTTAGGACGTGCAAAATCCTATTTCATAGCAAACGAAAATCGCTTTGGAGATTTTGACTGGATTTCTCCAACCGATGCTAAAGAAATTCCGGCATCTGACATACTGCATTTTTTCCAATCGGACGAACCTGATCAGATACGCGGTGTCCCACTTGCAGCAAGCGTGTTACAGACGATTGCGGACTTGCGAGATTTTGACCGGGAGGTTTTGGACGCAACACGATCAGCGGCTAACTCCGGGATTCTGTTGGAATGCGTTGATCCATCCGCAGAGGCGGTTGAACTCGCCGGTGGTTCTTCGATGCCTATACGTCGTCGGCAAATTTCCGCACTTCCACCGGGTTACCGCATGGTTCAAATTCAGGCGAATCAGCCAAGTGCGCAGTATGTCGATTTCCGCCACGAACGTATGGCGGAAATGGGACGTCCCGTTGGGATGCCGCTGATGATGGTTCGCGCAGACAGCGGAGATCATAACTACTCCAGTGCTCGTTTTGACGGTCAGATTTACGCGCGAGGGCTTACCGTTTTTCAATCACGAATAGGAAATCATCTGACCCGCTTGGAATCTCTGGTTACGCGCGAAGCCGAATTAGCAGGAATGCTTCCGCCCGCGCCCAAAGACATCAGCGTGAACTGGCGCTTTGAACCAATTCCCCACGCTGATCCATCGAAAGAATCCAAAGCCATGCAGATGCGCATGCAAAACTTGGAACTCTCTTGGAGCGAACTAATCGCAATGAACGGCAAAGACCCAGAAACGGTTTTGGCGTCGTTCAAACGCGACAAAGAAAAATTTGATGAGTTGGGACTTCCGTATCCTTGGATTATTCAGACAGCGCAGAGCGCACAGAATGACAATGAGGACGAAGAAGAGGACAAGAAACCAGTAGAAGAGGAGAAAAAAGGCAATGTGGGGAAGAAAAACGCCGCTGATGCAAAGAAATAACCCGGTTTTTGATCTGACCACCCGGTCTTTTGTTGTTCGCGCGGAAAGCGCTGACGATGCGACGCGGAGCGTGCTCGCGGTGATTTCAACCGATGCCCCCACGCTGGTTTTCGACTGGTCGCGTGGAGAAATCATTGAGGAATCATTACTCCCAAGCGGAATGGTTGCACCTGACCAAGTTCCCTTGTTGGATTGCCATAATCGGTACTCGATCAATGACCAGTTTGGATGTGTTCGTGGTTTTGATACGTCTGATTTCGACGTGAAAGCGCGAATGTTTTTCGATAAAGACCCCGAATCTGACAAAGCGTGGGGAAAAGTTTCTGGCGGTTCGTTGCGTGACGTGTCGGTTGGGTATCGAACGCTGGATTTTGTGGATATTCCGGCAGGACAAAGCCGGACAATTGCCGGAAAGGCATACACTGCGGGTAAAAACGGATTGCGCGTTACAACGCAGTGGCAACTCAAGGAAGTTTCACTGACGCCCATTGGGGCCGATCAGTACGCAAAAATCAGGGCCGAGCGAGGGGAACACCCCAGCCGGGCAAACTCACATGGAGGAAGTATTATGAAAAACTGGTTGCTGAGAATGTTGATGAAGTTGGGACTCCGCGCCGATGCCTCCGACGAACAGGCGCGTGCTTTTTTTGCGGGTCTGTCCGACGAACATCGTGCGGCTGTGTCGCAGTCTGTTGGTTTGGCTGCGAACGCTGACGCTGAATCGGTCATTGGCGCGTTGAACGCCATGCCGGACGAACGCCGCGAGGCGGTGATTGCGGAATTTGGGAATACTCGCGCTGTTCCCAATATTCCGTCCATTCCGCCAGTACCTGCAAAAACGGAAAACGCTGATAGTATTCGTGCCGAAGCATTCCGTATCGAACGCGAACGTATCACGTCTATCCGTGCCGCCGCTGGAAGCGACATTGACGCTGAAACAATCGAACGTGCCATTGCGGACGGCATTACCGTCGAGCAAGCAAAGGCACGATTCCTCGACAAGTTGCGTGATTCGCGTGCCCCGGCTTCGCCTGGCTCGCCTGCAATTCACGTCAAGAATCAGGAAGATGCCATGCGAAATGATGTAATCGCTGCGAGTTTCGTTATCCGTTCCGGCATTGACCCTGTCAAGGCATATTCCGCTTTGACGCCCAAGGCGAGCGAAGGCACTCGGAAGCAACAACTGGAACTCATCGAGCGCGGTGATGCCGTCCAACTGCGCGAAATGGGTTTGCTCGACCTATGCAAACGGGCAATCCTGAACGATGGTGGGACGATTCCGTCCACCCGTGAAGAAATTATTCAGCAGGCTCTTTTTGGAAACAAACGTTCCATGAGTGGCGGTTCTCTCAGCAATATTTTTACAACCAGCGTCAACGCCGTGCTTGTCGGTGCGTACTCTGAGGTTGAAGATACCACCACGTCTTTTACGTCTGATGGCACAGCGAACGATTTCAAGCAGCAGGAATTTATCTCGATGGGTAAAACCAGTACCCTCGAAAAACTTCCTCGTGGCGATGAAGCCACGCACGCAAAAATCAGTGACAGCAAAGCGTCCATCCGACTTGCCCGATATGCCAAACAATTTTCGTTGGATGAGCAGGACATCATTGATGACAATATGAATGCGTTGAGCATCATTCCTGTCGAGATGGGTCAGGCAGCGGCTCGACTGCGACCTAACATGGTGTATTCTCTGCTTCGATCCAACCCCACAATGCCTGATGGATACGCCCTGTTCTCTGCTGAGCATGGAAATCTTATCGATCTTGCGTTTGGATCGTCCGCGTTGGAAGCGGCCATGTACGCAATGACTACCCAAACGATGGACGGGGTGAATATCAACCTTTCCCCTGAAAAAATCATTGCCTCTGCCAAACTGAAAATCAGCATCATGCAACTGTTGAACAGTACGCAATTGGTTATCGCTGGCAACACTGACCGCACAATGGGTAATTACAACCCGATGGCATATATGGGTCTTGCTCCTGTTTTTGATCCGCGCCTGGACAACGGAGTTCTTGACCCCAATACGGGAATCCAGCATGGCGGGTCTACTACATCGTGGTATTTATCGGCGAAGCCATCCGGTAATCGCGGAATCATGGTCTGCTACCTGAACGGGAACAAGACTCCATCGGTACGATCCTATGTGTTTGACCGAGGACGCTACGGAATCGGGTTTGACATTAAACACGATATCGGAGCTGCGGCGATTGATTGGCGACCGTATGTCCGGGGGAACTCGTAGTCATGGCCAAGAAAACCGATAAAAACGAACAACTCCAGGGAGGGGAAGAACAACCTGTGGTTGAGGAAGTTGAATCCACCGAATCGGAAGCGTTGTCCGATTCGGTGGAAAATACGGAAGAGAAAGTGGAATCCGAAAATGAAGACTCCACAATGGAACCGCAAGAAACGTCCGGTCCTTCCGAAGAAGAGGATACAGCAATTAAAAACGTGATTCTGGTTCACACCGCAGCCCTTGGAAACGGAACACGCCAACGCGGAACAATCATAGGCTGCATCGGAGAAAACGGGGACTTGGTTCCCGCAGACGGGATTACAGAGATCGAGGTGAAAACGCTTTCTCTCAATCCCCATCTTTACGAAATTAAAGAGGCCAAGCAATGACCAGTCAGGCTACTTTTTACAAAAATTCCGATATTCGGAAGATTACCGCAACGTCTGATATGACAAGCGGACAGGTCGTACAACTCGCAGAGGGACGCGTTGGTATTGTCCAAGGTCTTAATTCCGGCGCACTTGTTACCGGCGAATCTGTAGCACTCGCAACGCAGGGCGTTTTTGACATCAACGCAGCCAGCGCAACCACCTTTTCCGCAGGTGATGAGGTGTTCTGGGACTCCAGCGCATCCGCAGCAGTTCCGGCAAGCGTGTCCTTGGATGCTTCCGCCGATTTCTATCTGGGCGTTGCCACTGCGGCAAAAACCAGCGGTCAAACTACGGTTAAGGTCGATCTGAACGCCGGTTGGAAACGCCTTCGTCCGTTCGTTTATGAGTTCGATTGCGAAACCGGCGTTGATACCGCAACGCATACGCTGATTCCTGCCGCCATGAATCCGACTGGTTTGAAAATCCTGTCGATTACTGGCGAGGTTTCTGAGGTGTTCGCTGGCAGTTCCCAAGATCAGGGTATCGTTACGATCAAAGACACCGCCACCACGCCAAACACGATTTGCACGCTGACGCCGTCCGATGCCGCTGCTGATGCCGTGGGCGATGTGATTCAAGCCGCTGGCGCAGCGAACGCGATTCTTTCCGCCACAGGTGTTGCCTGCGTGAACGTGGCCGCTGGTCGTGGTGTTACTGGCGTTGTTTCGCAGGCTACCAGCGGCGGAACTCCCGCTGGCAAGATGAAGGTTTACGTGTTGGCTATTCCGTTGGTGTAGTAAGGAGTTTCTTGCCGTGAGTGACTTTGACTCGTTCTTCGCATCATCCGTGATGCCTCTCCTACAGAACACTCACGGCGAGGATATAACCATTATCCGCACAACCAAGGCGGCTTATGATCCTGCCACCGGGATGGCAAGCACATCCTCCACAACGTCAATCCCAGCATCTGGCATTGTGGAAGATGCACAGATGCAGGAATCCGACGCGGATGGCTTGCGCGTTGCCGGGTACTATAAGGTAACGACAACCACGCAGGTTCTTGAAGGCGATTTGGTGAACATTCGTAA
>DNPO01000234.1 GCA_003501375.1 Candidatus Sumerlaeota bacterium
TGTTGACTCAGAATATGGATGTTGCGCTTCGTTTGCCCTTGTTACCGACCGTATTGCCGGTGGAATTGCATTTGACGGCGGGTTTGAATCGCGAATTTCACGTTTGTGAGTTTGTGGTCAAGGCTGCCGTACAAAAGATGACGCTTCGTGCAGAAGGATTTATCCAGTCGAACACGCTGTATTATCGCACTGTTTCGGGTGAAAATGAACCCGTGTACGGATTAGTTCGGTTGAAGGCTCCATTTTCGTTATTACCGGCGATCGAACCGTTGGTGGTTCGCTATTTTGATTTGAAGGTTGGCAAGGTTTACTCCATTCCGATGGCCGACCCATTCAATGGTGGGAATGCGTTGGAAGCCAAGGTTCGCATTGTGGCCAAAGAGGATATTGAATTGGACGGGGAGGAAGTACCTGCCTACCGGATTGAAACCCAACTGGGTGAGGCGAAGAAAATCCGTTGGGTGGACACAAAGGGTGGTACCTTGCGTTCGGAAATCTTCCAGAATATTATGGCGGAGAAATCAAATTATCTGGAAATGCACAGTCGGTATCCCTCTCTGACTCACGAAGAGTCGCTACCTGCTGATTTTGATCCTATTGAATTTAAACGCCGTGCGGTGGCCGCTACTGCGCGACCGCAGGAACCCGGGCAACAACCAATCAGCGGAGTGCTTACTCCGCAAATCATCCAGCAAGCGCTGACGCCACTTCTGAAGGGAATCTGATTTATGAGCGACTCACCCCCCGCGATCAGTATTCGCAATCTGCGTAAGGAATACGGCTCCAAAGTTGCCGTGCAAAACCTCTTGCTCGAAGTCACGCCTGGCGAGGTTTTTTGCTATTTAGGGCCTAACGGTGCGGGTAAGACCACTACAATCAAGGTTTTAACTGGTTTGTTACGTCCAACCTCTGGTATCGCGGAAATTCAGGGGTTTGATATTCAAAAATGTCCGGTAGATGCAAAAAAACTTATTGGTTATATTCCTGATCATCCCTATCTTTACGAAAAACTCACCGGCGCTGATTTTTTATATTTTATCGCGGACATGTTTGGTATTGACCGCAAAACAGCCACCAGACGCCTGGATGAGTATTTTGAAATTTTCGAATTGATGGAAGCGAAGGATCAGTTCATTGAAAATTATTCGCATGGGATGCGCCAAAAGTTAGTTTTTGCTGTATCGCTCATGCATGACCCCAAGGTGCTGATTGTAGATGAACCGATGGTGGGGCTTGATCCGCGTAGCGCCCGCACGCTGAAGACGCTGTTGCGCGAAAAAGCGCTTAAGAACAACACAGCGATTTTTCTTTCGACGCACATTCTCTCGATTGCTGAAGAACTCGCCGACCGCGTGGGCGTGTTGTTTCGCGGAGAGTTACTTTTTGCTGGCGATCTGGATGAAATGGAAACGCGCGTGGGGCGTCCGGGAACACTGGAGGAAATGTTCCTTAACATGACTGGCGAAGAACTGAACGAAGAAGAAAGAAAGGTGGAGAATCTGGAAACCGTATAAAGGCATCAGCCTTATCAGGTTCTATTTTTCTCGTTGTTCATGTCTCTTTTCCATTTCCCTTCCGATGTTCGCTATGCCTGCCAATGCTGCGGTGCTTGTTGCCGCGACACGTGGGAAATTCGTGTGGAACCCGATGCTGCGGAACGTGTTCTTGCTGCGGACTGGCGCTCGTGTTGCACCATAGATTCTAAAGAAGATTCCCCGTTCAAACTCATCAAGGGGAATACGTCGGTTCTCACGTTCAAACGGCATGACGATGCTTGTGTTTTTCTCGGTGAGGGCAATCGCTGTCGCATGCACGAACGTTTCGGCATCGAGATCAAGCCATTCGTGTGCCAGCGTTTTCCTTACCGATTTGTTGAGACGCCGGGCGGGGTGTATGTGGGTATGTCCTTTGCTTGTCCCAGCGTGCTCCAGGGCGAAGGCCCGCTGGTTGCAGATGCGCCCGCCGAAGCGGAACGCATCCACGCCATCAACCAGACCGAGCACCTGCATGTAAACGAGCCGATCCAGTTGGACAAAACGCTGAATCTCTCCTGGGACGAGTATCAGCAAATTGAACAGACCTTGGATGCAATATTTTCACACGAGGAGTACTCCGTCGCGCATTGCCTGATCGCCGGGCATGCGTGGTTGTCCATGCTGCGACGGCTGATGCGACAAGCCGGGCCGACTGCATTGCCATTTTTTATCAAGCAAACCACGGATGAAAACTTTGCCCGAGTTTTCAAGATTGCTCAGCGGCCCGTTGCGCACGGTGCGCTCAAGCGCATGCTGCTCGGGTCGTTTCTTTCGTTCCGCAATACGTTGCGTCCCGGGCAGAGTCGTTTGTTTCTTATCCCGCGCTTGACCTTTGCGAATTTGCGTCACTGGTGCCGCTGGGGTTCGGTGCCGCTGGAGCCGCTGGACAAGTGCGTGTCCTACAAAAATTTCGCGCCGTCACATGAACTGCTGGAAGATGCCGAGACGCAATCCATTTTACGTCGTTATTATCGACATGCGCTCTTTCGCAAGGAATTGGTGCAGGGCACTGACCTCTTCTGGGGCTACTGTTATCTGGTGCTGGTGCACGGGTTAATCGAGTATTACGCAGCGGGCTTAAAAGCGGCGGGTGAAGAAAATCCGGCGCGGGCAATTCAGGTGGTCGAAAAATACTTCGTTCACCACTCAACGTTTGGGCGCACGTTTTTGTACCATCCGGCAATGTTGCTGATTTTTCAACGCGTGTTCGATCGCCCCAACTTTGCGCATACCATCGTGTTGGGGTAATAGATTACACTCAAAGTGAAATATTTTAACCGTTTCCCCTTGACACAAAAATTTGGCAGGCGGATAGTTCGAAATCAGGAGTGCGGAGTGTTCGCATCCCTCTCAAAAAAAATGCCACCCATACGTCTCAGCACTCTCTTTCTTTTCTTTGTCGCAACGTTCGGGCTTGCCTTCGCATTTGCGCAGGAGCCTGTTACTACGTCTACTGTTTCCTGCGAACTGCGCTGGGAAAAATTGGTGGGAGAGGCATCTCCGAGAACGCGCGAAAATGCAACACAGGAGAAGAAACCCTTTGTTGGCGAACCGCAGGAATGGGCAAAGAAAAAAACGCTCCGCTTCTACGTGTCTCTGTCGGATATTGGCGTAACGCCTCAAGACAAACGCAAACAGGGTTTGGCTGCGCTCTGGAATCGGGAGGATGATCTCCTGATCATCGATACCAACGGCGACGGCGATTTATCGAATGATCCGATTGTGAAAGCAGTGCAAATCGGTACAAATGAAATTCGGTTCAAGGATATTATTTTCCCATTGAGATGGGGCGATATCGTATTGGAAGAAAAGTTTGACCTGAGTTTTGTTCCATCCATGA
>DNPO01000464.1:0-2627 GCA_003501375.1 Candidatus Sumerlaeota bacterium
GGTTGTGTCGCGGGCACCACCACCGATATTGAACTCGCGGGACGCCAGTTGTTGGGCCCCCCCGCAGCGCAACGGCGTGCAGCAGCCTCGATCAGTTTTTCGCGCGGCTCGTTCTCCCCCGCCGATTGGAAGGGCTACACCTTTAATAACGATTCCGATGTGCGCCTGGACTCGTCTTCCTGCGGTGAGCAAACGACCGATGATCAGGGCATTGCCAAATTCCGTTACCCATGCAACCTGTCCGACAAAGCCACCTTCCCGCTCAAGGCCACCATCACAGGCCGAGTTTACGAAATCAGCGGACGCGCCGTCGCGGCTAATACGGACGTCATGGTCTTCCCGACCAGTCTGACCCTCGGACTGATGCTCACGCCGCAAGCGGACAGTAAAAAAATCGACGTGTCTATCGCCGCCGTTCAACCAAATGAAAAACCCGCAGATTTGCAAACCGCCAAGGTAACGATTGAACACCAGATGTGGGGATACTATGTCCGTCGTTATTATAACAACAATGAACCCAACTGGGGCTGCACTTGGGAAGCGACCGAAACCCGCGACGTGGCGTTGCAAGACGGCAAGGGCGCAACCACTTTTGATGTGCCGGAATGGGGATACTACCGCGTGCGTGTCTACTCCCCCGAAACCCGTCAGTTCAGTACGCAGACCTTCTACAGTTACTATGGCAAGTGCCGCGTCGAAGACGCCGCGCGTCCCACCCTGGTGAAAATCAGCATGGACAAACCGAGTTACAAAATCGGCGATACCGCCGAGGTTCGCATCGAATCGCCCTACGATGGCAAAGCGTTCATTGTGCTTCAGGGCAATGCCCTGGAACAACTCGAACCGATTAAGATTGAGAAAAATGTCGGCATCGCGAAGTTCAAAATCAAGCCGGAACACTTCCCCAATCTCTGGTTGGAAGCGACCGCCGTTCACTCCGTCAGCCTCGAACCCATGCAGGCGTCGCCCTTCTCCAGTTTCGCCGCCGCACCGATCAAGGTCGATGCTCCAGATAAAAAACTGAAAGTATCCTTCCCGAATCTGCAAAAGGAAATTCGGCCCGACTCGAAACAAACCATTGAGGTTGAGGTGCTGGATACGAACGGAAAACCCGTCAACGCAGCCGAACTCACGCTCGCCGCAGTGGATGAAGGCATCCACCTTTGGACGGGGTACAAAACGCCCAACCCATATGAGTGGCTCACGCGCCTGCGTCGTCCCGACCTCAAGCGCAACCACTATTATGACAAGGTTGCCTACGAAGATAAAAAAGCCGACATTGGCGGCGATCAAATGGCCAAGCGTCTCGGCAAGGGCGATGACAACTGGATTAAACCCGTTGCGCTCTGGAGTGGGCCGGTCACCACGGACAAAAATGGTCGCGTTAAGATTGAACTCGACATCCCGGAATACGACGGCGAACTCCGCTTGGTGGCCGTGGCGCTGAACCAACAGGCGCTCGGTTCCACCGACAGCCGCTTGCCTGTGCGTCGTCCGTACATGCTGCAAACTGGGCAACCGCGCTTCCTGCTGCCGAACGATACGTTCCAGAGCCGCACCGTGTTCTTCAACACCACCGACGCCCCGTGCAAGGTGCGCATCGGTTGGGCAACCAACGGCAACTTGAAGAAAGCCAACGGCGAAAAAGAACTCGAAGTTGCCGCGAAAAAAGAGGCTGAGATCACGATCGAATTCGCCGCATCGGACGGCATTGGCGCGAGCGAAATCATCTGGACGGCAACCGTGCTTTCCGCCGACGACAAGGAACTTGACAAACTCACACAGAAAATCGCAATCCCCGTCAACATTCCATCGGGCTTTGAAACAAAGCACGAACTGGTTACGTTGAAACCCGGCGAGTCAAAGTCATTCGCCCGTGAAGGCTTCCTGGAAAGCGACCAGTCCGAAGTGAAACTCTCTGTTGGCCCGGACGCATTGCTGCGCCTGCAAAAAGCGTTCAAGTACGCAATTGATTACCCGTACGGTTGCGTCGAGCAGACCACATCCAAACTGCTTCCTTTGTATGTGTTGCGCCATGCCAAGGCTTTCCTCGACGTTTCCTATCAGGACGGGCAAACAATGAGCGCAATGATCAATGCGGGTATCGAACGCCTCTTTTCCATGCAAACAGGCAGCGGCGGACTGGCCTACTGGCCCGGCGGCAGCGAACCGAACGAGTACGGTTCCATCTACGCGCTGCACTGCCTGACGCTCATCAAAAACGACCGCGAATTCAAAATCCCGGAGGACAACTTCAAAGCGTTGCAAGCCTTTGTGCGCAAAATCGTTACCACCTGGGACAAAGAAGGCGACCACTATCTGTACGACCGCGCCTACGCAACCTACGTGTTAGCGCTTGGAGGTGACATCGACGGCATCCAGCAGATTGCGCGCTTTGACGCCATTGAGATGCCCAAGTCCGCACGCATGCTGCTGGCCGCAGCGCTTGCCAAAAGCACGGGCGACGTTGCCCGCGTTCAGAAATACCTGAAGGAAAAACCCGTCAAAGAAGATAGTTATTACCACTTCGGCGGCGACTTCTACTCCACGCTGAAAAACTCCGCTGTGGAACTCATCGCGCTCCAACAAACCGGTGAGGATCAGGTGCGCCGAAACGATTTGGCGAA
>DNPO01000464.1:3003-3503 GCA_003501375.1 Candidatus Sumerlaeota bacterium
GACAAGGCCGGTTTCGAGGTTGTCGAAGCGAATAAGGAGAAGGCCACCTTCGGCCCCACCCAAATGTACAAGGGAAAAATCCAAGGCAAGGTGGGCGAATTCCGCGTCAACAACACGGGGCAGTCCGACCTCTTCGTCAACGTATTCCGTTCCGGCATCCCGGAAAAATCCGATACCTCGGCCTACACCCGAACCGTTGGAATCACGCGCAACATCGACAAGGTGACCTCTAACACTTTCCGCCAAACGCAGAGTTACATCGTCCGCCTCAACATCGATAGCGAGCGAGCGCTGACCAACGTGATTCTGGCCGACCTATTGCCCGCCGGGTTTGAAATCGAAAATCCGCGCCTGCTCTCCAATGCTGCAACCCAGAATACCGAGGGGGGCAATGTGCTACGTCCGTCCTATCTGGAAATGCGTGACGACCGCCTGATTGCCGCGTTCGACAATCTGCCACGCGGCACACATACCTTCTCGTATGTCGTCCGCGCCGTAAC
>DNPO01000023.1:0-9098 GCA_003501375.1 Candidatus Sumerlaeota bacterium
TTTAAGCAAACTCACTCACTTGTTAACGGAGAGAAATGTAATCCCATGAAACCGACGTCTGAACCTCATTTTCAACAAAAACTGTCCTTCTCTGAGAAGGCGGGTTATTCCGCTGCGGATGCGGCAGCGAATTTCGTCTTTATGACGATGATTCTTTTCCAAACGAACTTCTATACGGATACGTTTGGTCTGACTGCGGGCGCTGCGGCGGGTATTCTCCTTTGGCCGCGGTTGTGGGATGCTGTTTTTGATCCGATTATGGGGGTGTTGGCAGATCGTACTAAAACGCGTTGGGGACGGTTCCGCCCGTGGATTATTTGGACGGCGATTCCGTGGGCGATTGTGATGGTTGCGGCTTATACGACGCCGAAGAGTTTGCAGGGTAATGCGCTGGCGCTGATGGCTTATGCGGGTATTACGAACACGATGTTGATGACGCTTTATTCGATGAACAATATGCCGTATTCGGCTCTGGGCGGTGTGATGACGGCGGATTTGGATGAGCGTGCGAAGTTGAATTCTTACCGGTTCATTGCGGTGAATATTGCGCAGTTTATTGTGGGTGGTTTTACGTTGCCGCTTGTTGCGAAGTTTGCGGTTGGGCATGATCGCGCTTACGGTTGGCAGATGACGATGGGGATTTGGGCGGTGTTGTGCCTGGTGCTGTTTTGCATTACGTTTTTCAGTACGCACGAACGCATTCAGCCGGTGCATGAAACCAAGTCATCACCGAAGCAGGATTTTAGCGACTTGCTGAAGAATGTTCCGTGGCGTGTGATGGCGTTAATGACGCTGATTCACTTTGGCATTCTTTCGTTCCGTGGCGGCGCGACGTACGCGTATTATCATCAGTACGTGGATAAAGCGGCGATGTTTGACTTTGTGGAAAAACTCGGATTTACCGCGCCTGCGTTGGAGAAAGGGGCGGCCGTCCCCGGTGGTTTGCTTGAGACGCTGGGCTACGTGGTGCATGGTTCGCGTGAGAAACTCGCCGATAGCAATGTGGCTGACGTGTTCAACAGTATCGTCAATATGCTGGGCACGCTGACAACCATTATTGTTATTATGCTCTCGGCATCGTTTGCGCGTCGTTTTGGTAAGAAGGCGGTTGCCGTGGTGGGTTTTGCGCTTTCTACCGTCAATGCTTTTGCCTTCTACGTGCTCCAGCCGACCAATGTGTATGGCATGGTGGCGCTGACCTTCGTTGGTTCGCTGGTTTATGCGCCGACGGTTCCGTTGGTCTGGGCAATCTTCGCAGATGTGGCGGATTATTCGGAATGGAAGACGGGGCGTCGCTTCACCGGTATGGTGTACGCGACCATTGGTTTTGCGTTGAAGGGCGGCCTTGCTCTGGGCTCGGCGTCCTATCTTTGGATCATGCAAGGGTTCTTTAGTTACGACACCGCAGCTCCGGCTGCCGAGCAGGCGGTCCGTGGTTATCGCGCTTGTTCCAGCATCGTTGTTGGCATTCTGTTCGCGGCTTGTACGGTGCTGCTTACCATGTACAAACTCAATAAGCGGACGACGATTGAGATGGCCGATGAACTTGCCGAGCGTCGCAGAAACGCGGCACCGGCGGTGCAGGCAGCCGCGGCTGATGCGGTGTAGCGGATAACATCCAAATTAACCTTGGTTTTGTTTTCAGCCCTGAAGGGCGACATGTTATGATTGCAACTTTGGAAAATCCCAAAAGGCTTCGTGTATGCCGCCCTTTCAGGGCTTGAATTTTTTAATGCCCTACCCAGGGCTGCGCTTCGCTTGCCCTGGGCTATCTCATAACGCCCCGTTGGGGCTGAAACAAAACAGAAAACTACAATCCAGATGGGATAGGAGACTCGGATGTTCACGGTAAAGCAAAACGCGGTTCTGGTCGGCGTGTGCCTCGTTCTGTGCAATCTGTGTTGTTATGCGCAGGAGGTTGGATTGAAAGATGCCCTCAAGGGCAAATTTTTGATGGGCGTAGCAGTGGACGATGAGCAGGCTTCGGGCAAAGACACCAAGGCGTTGCCGCTGATTCTGAAAAACTTCAACTCGATTGTCGTCGAAAACTGCATGAAAAGCGAAGTGATCCAGCCGGAAGAAGGCAAGTTTGATTTTGAGCAGGCGGATCGTTTTGTGAAGTTTGGCGAAGCGCACAAATTGCATATGGTCGGCCACGTGCTGGTCTGGCATTCGCAGACACCCAAGTGGTTTTTTGTGACGGACGACAAGGGAACCACTGTTACGCGCGACGTGCTGATTGAGCGCATGCGTAAACACATCACGACGGTGGTGACGCGCTACAAAGGTCGCATTCAATCGTGGGATGTGGTGAACGAGGCCTTTATGGACGATGGTTCCTATCGCGATTCTCCGTTCTACAAAATAATTGGCAAGGATTACATCAAACTGGCTTTTCAGTTTGCGCGCGAGGCCGATCCGAACGCCGAACTCATTTACAACGACTACTCGGTGGAGCACGAAGGTCGCCGGGATGCCATCGTGAAACTGGTGAATGACTTGAAGCGAGAAGGCATCAAGGTGGATGGCATCGGTTCACAGGGCCACATCACCATGGACTACCCGGACTTCAAGGATACGGAAAAAGCCATTATTGCCTTTGCCGGTACGGGAGCCAAGGTCATGATCACCGAAATGGATCTGACCACCTTGCCCGCGCCCGTCGAAGGGGACATGGGCGCGGACGTGTACCTGAATTTCAAGTATGACAAGAAACTCGATCCCTACGCAGACGGTTTGCCGGACGCGCTGGCAAAGCAGTTGCATGACCGCTATGCCGAGGCCTTCCGTGTATTTTTGAAGCACCAGGACAAGATCAGCCGCGTGACCATCTGGGGACTGACGGACGGCCAGTCCTGGCGCAACGATTGGCCCATCCGCGGGCGTCATGATTACCCTGTTTGGTTTGACCGTAATTACCAACCTAAACCGATTGTTAAAACCATCATCGAAGAGGCTACGAAAAAATGACTCAACCCCGCTACTTAGTTCCCGACGGCACGTACATGGCCGACCCCGCTGCCCACGTTTTCAATGGCAAACTGTACATCTATCCTTCGCACGATGTGGAATCCGGCATTCCTGAAAACGACAATGGCGACCACTTCGACATGCGGGATTATCACGTTCTTTCGCTCGATACCATCGACGGCCCTGTTACGGACCACGGTGTTGTTCTTGCCGTGAAAGACATCGCCTGGGCAGGCCGCCAACTGTGGGACTCCGACTGCGCCGAGAAAGACGGCAAGTACTACATCTACTTCTCGTTGAAAGACAAGAACGACGTTTTCCACCTAGGCGTCGCCATTGCCGACCGTCCCGAAGGCCCGTTCATTCCGCAGGAAAACCCGATCCGCGGCAGTTACTCCATCGACCCCTGCGCTTTCAAGGACGATGACGGCTCGCACTACCTCCTCTTCGGCGGACTCTGGGGCGGACAACTGCAACGTTACCGCAACAACAAAGCCATCGAATGCGGCCAGGAACCCAAGGACGCCGAGCCCGCGCTCTGCTCGAAAATCGTACGCATCAGCGACGACATGTTGCAATTTGCCGAAGAGCCGCGCGACCTCGTGATCCTCGACGAAAACGGCCAACCGCTCACCGCAGGGGATCATGACCGTCGCTTCTTTGAAGCCTCGTGGATGCACAAATACAACGGAAAGTATTACTTTTCCTACTCGACCGGTGACACCCACTTTCTGTGCTACGCCACCAGCGACAGCCTCTACGGCCCGTTCACTTACCAGGGCGTCATCCTGACCCCACCCGTCGGCTGGACCACACACCATTGCATTGCGGAATTCCAGGGCAAATGGTACCTGTTCCACCACGACAGCCGCCCCTCGCAGGGCAAGACCTGGCTCCGCAGCCTCAAAGTCGCCGAACTCGAATACGACGCCAACGGAAAAATTAAAACCCTGCAAGCGGAAAAATAGGGTGTTCAGCGTCAAATTGTATCGCGTTCCCAGCGTTTCATTTTCGATTACGTTTGGAGTATATCGCAAAATTATTGCAGGCTCCCATTTTATTGCGCCCTAAGGATAATCATCTATGCAGAAGAAACAATTGTTTACCATCACAACACTTTTGCTGTTGTGCGCTTCGGCACTGGGAACTACCCCCAAAGACAAAGTCAAACCGGCGATTGAACAAAAAGCGGAATTTTTTGAAGCGGCTGACGTGTCGGTTACGGGCGGGCCTTTCAAAGAAGCTACGGAACGCGATAAAAAATACCTCCTTAGCCTCCCCGTGGATCGTTTACTCACAAATTTTCGCACGACTGCGGGAATACCGACGGATGCCAAACCGTTTGGCGGGTGGCAGGACCCAAAGAATCCGCTGCGCGGCGCCTTTGTGGGACACTACATAACCGCTTGCGCGCGCATATATGCCAACACGGGTGATAAAGAGATGAAAGACCGCGTGGATCAACTCATCGCGGGATTGGCGGAATGCCAGGAGAAGTTTGGCGATGGATATGTGGGCGAATTCCCGAAGGACGGTTTTGAGGAATTTGAAAAAACAGGAAAAGCCCCCAAGGGGATTTGGGTACCGTGGTGGTCGCAACATGCTTTGTATGCGGGGCTGGAAGATGCCTACAACTATGCCGGAAGTGAAAAAGCGCTGGACGTTATGAAGAGATCCGGCGACTGGATCAAGAGCGGTCTGGACAAGGTAACCGATGCCCAAGTTCAAAATATGTTGAATACGGAACAAGGGGGCATGAACGAGATTCTGGCTGATCTTTATGCGCTAACCGGCAATAAGGATTATCTGACGTTGGCGGAGCGTTTTTGCCACCAGGCCATTCTCAAGCCGCTGGCAGAGGGACGCGATGATCTGACGAACAAACATGCCAACACCCAAGTACCCAAAGTGGTGGGTGCTGCGCGCCTGTACGAACTGACGGGCAAAGAAGAATATAAGAAGATGGCATCGTATTTTTGGCATGAGGTGGTGGAAAAACGTTCCTATGCCACGGGCGGCAACAGCATTGACGAGCATTTCAAAAAACTGGGCACGGAACCGCTGGGCGCTCATACGGCGGAGACCTGCAATGTGCATAATATGTTGCGTCTGACCCGGCTTGTGGCGACATGGGATCCATCCGATTCCAGTTATGGCGACTATTACGAGCGAGCGCTGCTGAACCAGATTTTGGCATCGCAAGACCCTGATACAGGCATGATGCTGTATTTCCTCTCGACAAAGCCTGGACATTTCAAGGTGTACAACACACCGGAAAACTCTTTCTGGTGTTGCACGGCCACGGGAGTGGAAAACCCGCCGCGTTACGGCGAAGGCGTTTATATGCATGGCAAAGATACGCTGTGGATTAACCTCTTCATGCAAACGGAACTGAATTGGAAAGATGCGGGCGTTCGCCTGCGTCAGGACACCAAGTTCCCGGAAGAAACGCAGACAAAACTGACCATTCTGGAATCAAAAGATACGGCGTTCACCATGAACATCCGCGTGCCTTCCTGGGCCGCTGGCCCGGTGGTGGCAAAAGTGAATGGTAAGGAAGAGTTCAAAGGGGAAAAGAAAGGGTGGGTAGCCATTAATCGCAAATGGAAAAAGGGCGATGTGGTCGAAGTTTCCCTGCCGATGAATCTGCATCTGTACCGCAAGTGCGACGATCCGAAAAGCGTGGCGGTTCTTTATGGCCCGACTCTGCTGGCCGGAGCGTTGGGAACGGATAAAATGCCGAAGAGTGATCAGGCGAAGGCTCAGTGGGATTTGGATAGTACGCCGGTGCCCATGACCGTGCCGGTTCTTGTCGCGGATGCCAACAATTTGGATAGTTGGATCAAGCCGGTGGCTGGCAAACCGTTGACTTTCCGTACGAAAGATGCGGGACGTCCCAACGACGTTGACCTTGTGCCATTTTATACTATCGCGCATCAGCGCTACTCCCTGTACTGGGATATGATGAATGCTGACGAGTGGAAGGCGCAAGAAGCGGAACGCGCAGCCAAGACCGCGCAGTCTAATACTGCCAATGCGGCTATTGTGGATTCGATCCAACCTGGCGAGCAACAGCCGGATATAGATCATAAAATACAAAGTGAAAAATCCAACACTGGCGTATCCAACGATATTTCCTGGCGCGATGCGAGAGATGGCGGGTGGTTCAGTTACGACGTGAAGGTACTGGCAGATCAACCGATGAAATTGCGTTGCACCTACTGGGGATCAGATGCTGGCAATCGCGATTTTGAGATACTGATCGACGGGAAAAAAATCGGGGAACAGAAACTGGAAAACAACAATCCCGATAAGTTCTTCGATGTGGACTACCCCATTCCTGCAGAACTTACCAAGGACAAGACCAAAGTAACAGTTAAGTTCCAGGCCCATTCTGGCAAAGTCGCTGGCGGGTTATTCAAGGTTAGTGTTGTAAAATAAAGCACAGAAGTAAGATGCCAGCATTTTGCCACGTTGAGTTTCATGGGTGAGGTGCTGGCATTTTCCCTTTGTTTTTTTCTGATAAACATGGAGAAAATCCTGAAATTTGCAAAAAATTGCATGCAAGTTGTCAATTGTCTGCGAGGTGTTGAGGTGGCGCTGCACGTAAAAAACATCTCTTGAAATAGAATTTTTTTTGTTGTTTTTTGCATGGGAATTGTCTTGATTTCATTGAGAATAATCATAGTATAGGATGCATATTCAGGTTTGCCTTATCCGTGTGCCGGGGCTGCTTGTTTAAACTACAGAGAGTGAAAGGGTGTTTGGAATGATGAAAAGACAGATTTTCAAAATGCTTGGTGCCTTGTTGACAGGCGCAACCCTGCTTGTTCCATCGATCTATGCGGAGGAAAAGGCTTCAACTGCGGCAACTCCTCCTGCTTATCACGCGTTCGCCCCTACCCCGCCCATGGGGTGGAATAGTTGGGATCGTTTCGGCACCTCGATCACGGAAGCCCAGGCTCAAGCCCAAGCCGATGCGCAGGAAAAACTGCTTCTTCCACATGGCTGGAAGTATTTTGTGGTGGATATCCAGTGGTATGAACCCAGGGGCGATGGTTTTGGTTACCACAAAGGCGCAGTCCTCACCATGGATGAGTACGGGCGCCTCCTTCCCGCCCCCAACCGCTTTCCCTCTGCAGCGGATGACAAGGGCTTCAAGCCGCTGGCCAAGTATGTCCACGACAAGGGAATGAAGTTCGGCGTTCACCTGATGCGCGGTATTCCACGTCAGGCTGTTACGAGCAACACGCTGGTTCTGGGTACGCAATATCACGCTCAGGACATCGTTACCACCCAAAGCAAGTGCGCCTGGAATCCCGACATGTACGGCGTGAACATGTCCAAACCTGGCGCCCAAGAATACTACAATTCGGTTTTTACCCTGCTTGCTTCGTGGGACATTGATTTCGTGAAGGTCGATGACATCAGCCGCCCTTACGACAAGATACAAAAAGCCGAGATAGAAGCTATTCGCAAGGCTATTGACAAAACAGGGCGTCCGATGGTGCTTAGCCTTTCGCCGGGCGACACCCCGCTCAAAGAGGGCGCGCATGTGAACCAGCAGGCCAACATGTGGCGCATCAGCGACGACTTCTGGGACAAATGGAAACCGCTTGAGGAACAGTTCAAACGCCTGAGTAACTGGGCTGCCTATCGTCAAGCGGGCGCATGGCCCGATGCCGATATGTTGCCTCTTGGCACTTTGGATATGGGAAAGCGCAAAACAAACTTTAAACCGGCGGAACAAAAGACCATGATGACCCTTTGGTCTATTGCCCGCTCGCCGCTTATCCTGGGTGCGGATATGACCAAGTTGGATGACGCCACACTGGCCTTGCTCACAAATGATGAAGTGATTGCAGTGAACCAGAAGAGCGACAACAATCGTCAACTTTTCCGTACCGATGCAGGGCAGATTGCTTGGGTTGCGGATGTGCCTGGCTCAAAGGACAAATACGTTGCTCTCTTTAATACGGGCACGGAGACTACATCCGTTACTCTGCCGCTTGCAGATATCGGTTTTAAGGGTTCTGTACAAGTTCGCGATCTCTGGGAAAAGAAAGACTTAGAAAAAGTGAAAGACGCCTTCAGCCCTGATATTCCTTCTCACGGCGCGGGGTTGTATCGGGTCGCTCAATAGTTTATTTGCCAGCAGCAATGCAACCAGAATGGTAGTGCTTTAATATCCTGTTGCAGGTGTATTGAGGTTGTCTGACAATATTTGAAAGAGAGAATGATTATATGTTCATGGCCCAATATGGAAAGACATGTCTAACGCTGTTGGCAACAGTTCTGTTAATACCGAATTCGTTCGCAGCAGAACCAGGTAAAATAACGGTGAAGGCTGATCAGCCAGGGATTACGATCAGCCCCAATCTGTACGGTGTTTTCTACGAGGAAATCAGCCGTGCGGGCGATGGTGGACTTTATGCGGAAATGATTCAGAACCGATCCTTCGAAGATACCAAGAAGGAACTCTTGAGCGTTCCTCTCTCGGAGAAGCCGGGCGCGTGGGAATTGGTCAAAGAAGACGGCGCGAATGTCATCATGGCGTTGGATGACAGCAAGCCCCTCAATGAGAAAAACAAGCATAGTTTGAAAGTTACCATTACGAACCCTGGCAAGGGCGCGGGTGTTGCCAATATCGGGTTCCACCACACTGATGTCGGCAGAGATAAACGCATAACGGAAAAGTACCAGTTGCAAAACGGAATTCCCGTGCAAAAAGGCAAGCAATATAACCTGTCGGTTTATGTGCGGTCGGAAGCCGATTTCAAAGGCCCCCTCATCGTTGGCTTTAAAGGGAAAACCGGCATGTTGGCTGAGGGGAAAATTACGGGCATTGGCGCGGATTGGAAAAAATTTGAGATCGCGTTGACCGCCAAGGATACGGACCCGGAGACGAAATTTGTTATCACCTCCGAATCAGCCGGAACCTTTTACCTGGACATGGTATCAGTATTCCCAAAGGATACGTTCAAGAACCGTCCCAATGGTTTGCGCGCTGATTTGGCACAGATGGTCGCGGACATGAATCCGAAGTTTGTCCGTTATCCGGGCGGATGCTGGGTGGCGGGACACACGTTGCCCTATGCCGTGCGCTGGAAAAACACCATTGGCGATAT
>DNPO01000023.1:9388-9690 GCA_003501375.1 Candidatus Sumerlaeota bacterium
GGCATGTGGAATCTCTGGGGCTACACGAGTACGGACGGTTTTGGCGCCAAGGAGTTCTTCGATTATTGCGAGGATATTAAAGCCGAACCCCTGTATGTGATCAACTGCGGCATGTCGTTTTGGGAACAGGATCATCAAGACGATGGGCTTAAAGTGAATCTGGATGAATACCTCCAGGATGCTTTGGATATTATTGAGTACGCGAATGGCCCGGTGGATAGCAAGTGGGGCGCAGTGCGAGCCAAGGCTGGGCACCCCAAACCCTACAATCTGAAGTACATGGAAATAGGTAACGAGGAGGG
>DNPO01000034.1:0-4636 GCA_003501375.1 Candidatus Sumerlaeota bacterium
GAACAATCGCCCGCGCTGCTCATGGGTATCGGCATGGGCTGCTGCGGTTTTGTGGGCGGACACACCGACCACGTGAATCAGTTGGCCGCCATCAGTTGGATTCCGTGGATCATCACCGAAGCCCTGCTCGTGTTGCGCCGTCCCCGTCTGGCGCACTCGGTGCTGCTGGCTATTTTCGTCGCGATGCAAATGCTTGCCGGACACCCGCAATACGTTATTTATACCCTGATCTATCTCACTGCTGTCGCAGTCATTTACTTTGTTTACTATCATCACCGTCGCAAATCGTATGAACCGCCCTCGTGGATTGGGCTGGGACTGTTAGCAGCGGGCATTATCGTGGGCGTTGGCCTATCCTCTGCTCAGACCCTTCCCTCGGCGGAACTCTCGCCCCGTTCATTGCGCATGTTGGACCCACCCGAGCGCATGTTTGTCGACTCGTACCCACCACGCAACCTGATTTCGTTGCTTGTGCCCCAGGCGTTTGGCAATCCCGTGCAGGGCCTCCACAACATGGATGGCACTCCGCTTTCGGAAACAGACCTGGGCATGTTCGCACGCGATCAATGGGCAAAGGTGGCGGGAATCGGAAGCGAATTCGAAGCATTTGCCTACAACGAGTGGGTCATGTACATGGGACTGGCAACCATTATTTTCGCTGGCATTGCCCTGATCACTTTGTTCCATGAATTTCTCGTACGCTGCTTTTTCTTCCTCATGCTCTTCTCGCTCATCATGGCCGTGGGTAGTTACATCCCCATTACCACGCCGCCTTACAAGATGGTTGTTACGTGGATACCTGGTGGTGAAAACCTCCGCGTTCCCGCACGCTTCCTGATTTTCTTCTGCATGTCGGTCGTGGTGCTGGCCGCTGTGGGTTTCAATCAAGTTTTGTACTTTTTACGCGAACGCCTGCGCGCACCCGACAGCACGCTTGCCTTGGTGCGTATCTTGATCCTCGTCGTGGTCTTTGGCGACTTGTTCTACTTCAGCAAGACCCAGATGTTTCGCTACAACGACACGGACCTGATTCTGCGGGAAAAAGGCCCTGCGTTAACCTTCTTTGAGCAAAACCCCGGTGAGTATAAAATCTTCCGTCAAATGGTAGAGGTTCCCTACAACACGGATGGGAATCAGATTGCTGCACGGCAACGGGAAAAACGGGAAGCCACCCGACGCCAGATTCAACGCCTCCAACCTAACCTGAATCGTCTAAGCAACGTACAGGTGGACAACGGTTACGAAGAAGGATTGCTGCCCACTTTCTCCTACTGGCTTTTCGAGCATACCTTCCACCGGAACCTGCGCAGCATGACCCCAGACACCACCCTCATGGGCCTAATGAACATCAAGTATCTGATGACCGATCGCTTCTACAAAGAGGGGGAAAGCAGCGGTCTGATCCCGCAAAACCGCTATGCCATTCTGGAACAACCCTTGCCCGTACCTGACGCAACCAAAAGCACTAGGCCCTATTACCAAGAACTGCCTGCTGGCATTTGGCCCACTACGGATGCTCAAAGCGAACAGTTCCTGGCGCTCTACGAAAACCGAAACTTCTGCCCAAAGTTTGCCTGGGGGGCGGCGTTGCGGAACCAATTTGACTTCAAGGCGTTGGAAACGAACGTATTCCCAACACGCGCACTTCTCTCCACGCTGGAGACGCCCACTTCGGCCACCTACGCCTACCGCAAAAACGCGCTCACTTCAGCCACAGCCGTCTCAACCATCCCGACGGCGGCGCTAGGCAATTTTACTTTTACCCGGGAAAGCGCCAATAGTTTTCTGCTGCAAAAAAGCGCCAAAGATGAGGGCGAAATCATCATGCTTGAAGGCGACTATCCGGGCTGGGTATGCCGCTGGGAAAACAAAGTGGTTCCGCTCAAACGCGTAAACGCCTGCATGATGAGTTGCGACGCTCCCGTCGGTCCGAGCAAATTGCATTTCCAATTTGAACCCTTTAGTTTCCGTCTTGGAGCATTCATCAGTTGCCTCTTTGTCCTGCTGCTTTCCAGTTGCGTTTTCTTCTTAGATTTCCCAACCAAGTTGGGAAAACCGCGCAAACGAGGACGAGGATCACGTGGCACAAACGGCGAATAAATCGGTTTGGCCTTCGTTTCGCCGAGACATGCGTGTTGTCCCAACAAAACATTCTTTTCCGTCAATCGTCCCGCGAGGACACAAAATAAACTGGGGAATGCACGTTATGACCAATAATCTACCGCCCGTCTCACCCAATCCCGAACCCAACACGCCAGCGACAGGAGGATTCCCCCCTCCTGTGCCACCGACGTCTCCACCACCGGCCCCCCAAAGGTCAGCACCCTCTCCTACTCCCCCCAACCAGCGTTTTGCCGTTCCAGAAAAAAAAGGGGAAGAGCATCATCTGTCTCCCAAAACAATTCTTGTTCAGGAAGAAATCATTGAAGATGAAGAACGCCTGATCCAAGCCAAACCGCAATTCTATGTCCGCAGCACGTGGAAAATCGCCGAAGACCGTTTTGAAAAATGGTTTGTCCTGTTGCTCTTTCTGGTCAGTTCGCTCTTTGTGCTCATCACCAATAAAACAACCGGCATGGTATGGGATGAAGCCTATTACGTCGATGCTTCTGAACGCACCAGCAACTGGTTTGCTTCTCTTTCTGCGACGCGACCCGATGGCGTTTCTGAACTAAAATTTGCGGCGCAAAAAGCCGAGATATTCCGCCAGGCATGGGACACAGCCGAGTTGGAACCACGCGGTCACGCCTCCATTCCACGCCTTCTGGGCGCGATAGGAATACGTGCGTTACGTCCGTACGGCATTGATACGCTGTTCGCCATGCGCGTTCCCTTCGCCTTCTGTTTCGGACTAACGCTCGTAACGCTTTATTTGTTAATGCGCAAGTATTATGGTCGCGTCACCGCTTGGATCACCGTGTTGGCCTACTTCTTCATGCCGCACCTTTTCGGCCATGCACACTATGCCCTTACCGAAACACCTTCCACGCTCTTCATGCTACTGACGCTCTACGCCTTCCTACGCGGACTAGAAAAAAAACGCTGGGCTTTGCTCTGCGGCATTTTCTTTGGACTCGCCCTCGCCACCAAAGCTACGGCAATTCTTTTGCCCTTCATGCTGCTGCCTTGGTCACTGTTTTACCAACGCAAAAAATCTGTCAACAACCTTTACGCACTTTTCTTCCTTGCGCCCATCACGCTCGTTGCTGTTTGGCCCTGGCTCTGGCAAAACGGCCCAGCCCACCTGCTCGGGTACCTGACCTGGAACATGACACACTGGCAAACGCCCGTCTATTATTTTGATGCGCTGTACGACTCCTTTAACCCGCCTGTTCCGTGGAACTACGTGCCACGCATGATCGCATTCACCCTGCCATTGGGGGTACTGCTACTCGCTACGCTAGGGTTTGCTCGTACCATCACTAACCCTGGAAATAACAAAGCCGTTGGTTCGCTATTGCTGTGGGCGGCGCTGGTTCCTGCGCTGGTGCAGATCATGCCGACCACGCCGAAATATGATGGCATCCGTCTTTTCCACTCCATCTTCCCCTTCATTGCCTGCCTCGCGGGAATCGGCGGTACCGTGCTCGTTCGCATCGCCGCCGTTTGGAACAAACCCACCCAGCGAGTACAACCCGGCGAACTCATGTCAACCCTGCTCATTCTCTGGATCATTCTGGAGGGCGGCATCGCACTCATCAGAATACAGCCTTATTATCTCTCGTATTACAACCCCATCGGCAAATTTCTCCTCAGCAATTCCCAGGCTCCCTTCCAAAAAGTAGAATCCGCTTTCTGGGGTGATTCTCTTACCCCAGCCGCGCTGGAAACCATCAATGCCTTGGTACCGGATGGTTCGACCCTCACCACCCGCGCTATGAATTTTGAAGTCCTGCGCTACTACCAGAAATGGGGGAAACTCAAACCCGGTATCTTTTTGGTAGAAGACCGGATGGATGCCGACTTCCATTTATTGCAATACCGCCGCAGTTTCTTCACCGCCGAAGATTGGTTTCTCGTCAAGGAACAAGCCTGCAAACGCCAAGCTGTTTTTGGCCCCAAGGATACCCCGGGCATCGGCCTGTACCAAACCGGCCCGGCCTATGCCGCGTACTGCGTGCAAAAGAAAAACAAATAAGCCATCTGTTTTTTTTGCCGTTCTTTGCGCCTTAGCGTCTTTGCGTGAAATATCTTTTATCTTTTTGTTATCTTTTCAATCCCTCACTCAGGAGACAAACAATATGCTCACCCCCGAAATCAACAAAACAATTCAGGAATGGACGCAGTCCCCCTACGACGCCGCCACCATTGCTGAGATCAAAGCACTGCAAAATGCGGGTAACGAGAAGGAACTTTTTGACCGCTTCTACACCGACCTCGAATTCGGCACCGGCGGACTGCGCGGACTCCTCGGCGCGGGGCGCAACCGCATGAACCGCTACACCGTCGCACGCGCCACGCAAGGTCTCGCCAACTACCTGAAGAAAAATGTCACGGGTGATTTGTCCGTTGCCATCGCGTTCGACTCGCGCAACTTCTCCACCGAATTCGCGCAAGAGGCCGCCTGCGTGCTCGCCGCCAGCGGCGTAAAGGCGTACCTCTTCGACGCGCTGCGCCCCACGCCCGAACTCAGTTT
>DNPO01000034.1:4931-5115 GCA_003501375.1 Candidatus Sumerlaeota bacterium
GCGGGCATCGTCGTTACCGCCAGCCACAACCCGAAAGAGTACAACGGCTATAAAGTCTCCTGGGCCGACGGCGCGCAAGTAGTCACCCCGCACGACACGGGCATCATCTCCGAAGTCGTTGCCACCGACATGGCGAACGTCAAACGCGCTGACTTTGAACAGGCAAAAAAAGACGGGCAGATCG
>DNPO01000448.1:0-128 GCA_003501375.1 Candidatus Sumerlaeota bacterium
AACGCTAACGCATCTTCAGGTTGTACTGCGGCTGTTGGTGCAATGGCCAATGGCGTCTCCACCCCATTCTTTTTAAGTTGCAGGGCGATTTTTTGCGCAATGGTTAGCATGCGATTGTAAATTTGTTG
>DNPO01000448.1:526-8003 GCA_003501375.1 Candidatus Sumerlaeota bacterium
CGTTTGCTGTTGCGCGCCAGCCATTCCTTGGCGTGCTTGGGGTCTTTTTCGATGGGTTTGTCAGTGGCAAGGCGGGGTATCTGCCGCTCCAACATGACGGATTCCTGTCCGTTGGACAGCGAGGCGATCAGGTACTCAGGCAGAGCATTTTCCAGATAGTTGAGGCGTTCATCGCCCGTGGCGTTTTGAAAGTTAAGAACTGCAACACGACTGGAGGTGGCGCGGGAACAGCCAGAGATCAGGAGCAGGGCGGTGAATAACAGCGCAGCAAACGGGAGGCGGGGGAGATGGAGCATGGAAGAGAGAAACCTCATGGGCTATGTTATTGCGGTTCGGCTTTGGCGTACTGATCGTTCAACAATACAATGTCGACTCGGCGGTTTTTGGCTCGTCCATCTTCATTTGCGTTTGAGGCAATCGGGCGATACTCGCCGTAACCAGACGCAACCAAGTTGCGTGGGGGAAACTGGTGTTCCTTTTGCAACACGCGCACCACGCTGTTGGAGCGCGCGGTGGAAAGTTCCAGGTTATCACGATAACGACTGCCCATTCCGAGTGGGCGATCGTCCGAGTGGCCTTCTACGCGAATGGTAATATTTCGCGCACGCATCAATTCTTTTAACTTGATTCCAATTGCATCAAGCGCGGCTTTAGAAGCGGGCTTAAGATCAGCAGAGCCGGAGTCAAAGAATCCTTTTTCACCCAGGCTGATAACCACACCGCGTTTTTCCTGCTCGATCTTGATGTTGCCCTTTTTTATTTCTTCCGCTAACAACGCTTCCAGTTCTTCGGAGATTTGCTTAATTTCCGGCGAGTTCGCCGCGCCAATCCCCGTGGTCGGTTCTTGAATCACGGGGGCGGATGCCTCACCGCCTTTATCACTTTTGCCTTGAGCCGGGTCCCACGAGGGATCGGAAATCATTCCCGCTGCTGGATTGGTTTCTGGTGCCATAGGGTTGGGCGGCCCGGGAACGGGAGGTGGCATGGGGGGGAGGGTGGTCACCGGGCCAGGCGCATGGAGCGAGCGCGTCTCGCCATAGAAGCCAAATTGTGACATGGCTTCGGAAACGGACTTACTCACCGCGATCAATTTTTCGGTGTCTGTTTGCGAGTTAGCAAAGAGCACCACAAACAAAGCAAACAACAACGTCATGAAGTCGGCCCAGGACACAAGCCACCGTTCGTGGTTCGGGGGCTTTTCCGCTTCTTTTTTCCGGGCCATACCGTGACTCCTTCACCGATATCACAAAGACTATGGATAAGACTGGCTGTTGATGTTACTCTTTCCCACCGCCGCCAGCCTTTTCCAACTTCTTCTTCGCTCCCTCATCGAGGAAGCCTTTGAGTTCTTCCTCGATAATTGAATGGTTAATACCTTCCTGGATCAGCAAAACCCCCTTGAGGGTCATTTCTTTAAACTTGACGATGGACTTACCCGCAGCTTTGATCTTGCCGCCAAATGGCAAACAGATCAAGTTGGCCATACCCACGCCATAGATGGTGGCAACGAATGCGGAGGCGATACCGTGACCGACCTTGTTAATGTCGCTCAAGTTACCCATAACGACGATTAGGCCGAGCACGGCACCGATGATACCAACGGTGGGCAAGTAACCGCCTGCCGTTTCCCAGACCTCGGCTTTTTCCTTCCACTCTTCCTCAATGGTTCCCATTTCGGTTTCCATTGTCTCAAAGAGTGTCTTTGGCTCAAGACCATCTACCGCCATTCCCAGTGCCTTGCTGAAAAAAGGGTCAGTAATGTTGGGAATTTCTTTTTCCAGCGCAAGGATACCTTCGCGGCGGGCGCGGCGGGCAAAATCTACGATTTGCGTGATTTGCCCCGGAGGGTCCATTTTAACGCCGAGGAACACCACTTTTAATGCCGTCAATGCACCAATCAAAGTCTTGGGCGGAAACTGAAGTAGGATAGCACCCATTGCTCCACCGAACACGATAATCGCAGCGGGGATACCAATCATGGACGAGACCTTACCGCCCTCCATGGCATTACCCCCCAGAATCATGGCTACGCCCAAGAAAATACCGACTATTGATGCAATATCCATATTGCGGGCATCCTCTACCTTGCGAGAGTGAGCGGGGTCAGTGGTGGCTGCCCCGGGTGAATCCCCCGCTTATTTCGCGGGGATATAAATTTGCTGACCAGGAAACAAGGTTGTTTCTGGTTTCATGGGCGTGTTGGCTTTGCAGAGGTCCGCAGCGGCAATACCGCTGGCTTGCGCGACACTTTGGACGGTGTCTCCTTGCTTTACCTGGTAGTAAGCGCCACCCTTGGACTTCGTCCCTTCAGGCTTGGCGGTGGTTTCAGCACCAGCAGCCGTTTTCCCCGTTTTTGTCGCTTTGGCGGCCGTGGTCTTGCCATCGGCTTTCGGCGCAACAGCCGGTTTGGCAGAATCCGGTTTTCCTTCGGGTTTGGCAACCGGGGCACCATCGGCAGGTGCGGGTTTCTTATGCTGCTCAGCGGCTTCGGACAAGTCTTTTACCTGTTGTTCTAGTTTGCTGATGCGATCCAACAAAGCGGCGGTGTCGGGCGAAGCACCGGGGGCGGTCGATTTAGCCTTGAGTGCTTTGATGTCGTTGGTGAAACCTTCACCGTCCATCAGCAACATCTCAACACTTTTTTCTGTTTTCTTTTGTTCCCCTTCCACCTTTTTCAGTCTGTCCAAGACGCCAGTAAAGGCCGGGGATTTTTCAGGATCCACTTGGCAGGCAGACAGAAAGAGAAGCAATAACGCAAGTGTGGGCAAAGCAAGGAGGCGAAGGTAACGAGTCATGGGGAGGATTTTCCTTTGGGGAACAAGAGTGGGAGCGGGTGCGACAAGAGTGGGAAATGCCGCTCAGCATGAACAGGGGGCGGAATAGCACAAGGGGTACACCGCCGATCAGGGAATTATGACACAAACAGAAAATTTTCGTCAAGAGGAACTGACGAATTTTGGAAATTATGCCGGGAACTTTTCTGCGCTCTTGTCCAGGATATTTTGCATTGATTCTGGGACACGCAGAACAATTTAGAGCATTTTCATATTGGAATGCGTGTCAGTGGTAGTTCATCCCTGTGGGATGATCTACAGCAGCAAAAGGCGAATGCGGCATTTCACTATGAAAATGCTCTAAGCGATCCCATGTTCATGGAAAACGCTAAAGAGGTTGTTGTTTTCAATGAAAAGAGCACGCTTCACCCTATGTTGAGGCTTCGTTGCCCCTGTTCAGGATAAAGCGTGCTATTGGTGCTGAAAAAATAACTAACCAAGAAGAATCTATCAATAAGCAGACATTCTCATATCTTCATGCAGGGCGGGCGATGCGAAGACGTTGCAGCCAATTCACGTGTTACCAACCACTTCAGCGGTTTGCCCGCCAGGAAGAGTTGGAGTTCATCCACCATATAACGTCCCATCCGGTGGCACTCGTTGCAGAGAGAACCGGCAATGTGCGGCGTAAAAAGAATGTTGGGTAAAAGATACAAGGGGTGGTTATTTTCCGGCGGTTCGGGATGCACCACATCCAAGAAAAACTGGAGATCAGGACGCTTTGCCACCACTTCCAACATTTCCGGCTGGTTGACCACGGCACCGCGCGCGGTGTTGATGAACGTCGCGCCTTCCTTCATGGAGGAAAAATGCGCGCCGGTAATCATATTCTCGGTTTCCTTCAGCCACGGTGTGTGAAGAGAAACCACGTCAGAACGACGGAAAATTTCCTCCAACGAAACCAGTTCGATCCCAAATTCGGAAGCGGCCCCCTGGGGCATGAAGGGGTCGTAGGCAATGATGTTGAAGTCGAACGGACGCAACAGTTCGATCAATACCTTGGCGATCATACCGATGGAAATAAGGCCCACGGTACTTTTATAGCAACCGGGCACATACCTCGGCTGTGTATATGTTTTCTCATGCCGCAGTTTTTGCGAGGAGAGGAAGCCATGTTTCAAACCAAAAATAATCATGGCAAGCGTGTATTCGGCAACAGGGATGGCATTGGCGGCGTAGGATGTAGTCACTTGAACACCACGATTCCATGACGCTTCGGTGACAATCACGCTAGCGGAACCAGCACCGTAAAAGACGACTTTTAGATTGGGCGCGGCATCCAGGAATTTTTCATCCAAACGGGGGCCACCCCAACCGGAAAAAATCACCTCAACATCTTTAAGCAGTCCCCAATTTTCCGAAATGTTCTCTCGGGACTGAACCGGAGCGACAATATCCACCAGATTGGCAATATCACGCCGTTCGTCGGGGCCATAGATTTTTTCAAAATCCCCCGGGTTCAGAATGTACAACCCTTTCAGCCTCGTCATGTGTCTCTCCTAAATACTTAAATATCGAATCTCAATTGTTTTTTTCCATTATATTTCAATGGAAATTGGTGCACTAAGAATGACTCTATCATCAGCCCTCCAAAATAGCAAATATCTGTTTTGCTTTTTTTATGCAGTGAACTGAGCGTTATTTAAGTAAATAAGTGGCAAAACTCAACACGTACCCGGACAGCCCCACCACCAAGCAACCCATTGCCGTATAGTATTGATGAGTGCGGATGTTACGTCGTCGAATGAGTTCCAGAAGGGTGGTGTCTATGCTGTCCGCGCGGTACTGCGTGAGCCAGCGAATTTGCAAAGGACCGGTAAAAATGATCAGAGCGGATGCTAAAACAGAAACGACTCCCAGAAAAACCCCGATCTTGGACATTTTCCCGGATTCGGCTATTTTTTGTCCGGAAAATCCCGTAATGGTCAGGCAAATGGTAATGAGTCCCAGCATCATTTGGCTGCGGGTTTGCAGCAGAGCAAAGGCATCACGTAAAACAGCAAAATGGGTTTCGGTGGCCTCGGGGCCGTAGATTTCTTTGATAAAATGGAGTTCGTTTGCAGGGGAAAGGCGGCGCATGGGAGGTGAAAATCCTGACTATGTTTTTTTATTAAACTCATGGGAATCAATCAGCCGTGCGTGGATGCGTTTGCAGACGGCGGTGGGTGCATCGCGATGGGCCATGCGCCAGAGCAATTGCTTGATTGCTTCCCGCCCGATGATTTCCGCATGAATATCCACAATAGTAAGGTGCAAATCGGGCGAGCACAATTTGGCATACTCTCGGTTGGAACAAATAATGAATAAATCTTTCCCAATGCGAATACCACGCTCGGTCAAGGTACTGATAAGAGAAGCCACATTATCATTGGCGATGAATAACCCGGTCATAGACGGTTTCAGGGCAAGCAAGCGCTCTGCCAAGCGAATATGTCGTTCTTCTGGGGGAAAATCATGTTCAGACGTCTCGTCCAGAAAGTGAACAGGTACCCCGTGCTTGTTGGCACAGCGAGCAAAAGCAGCGGCACGTTCATAATACGCGGGCGTATCGGTAGAGTAAGCGGAGGTAACGCAGGCAATCTGACGGTGTCCATGTTGGATCAAGTGTTCGCAGCAAACATGGCCAATTTCGTAGTTATCAGGTTGCACCCGATCAGCCCAGTTGTTTTGACCTTTGGTCAAAAGCCAGACAACGGGTAGGTTCTTCAAGTGCTCCACGATCGTTTCGGACGGAACGGAACCCTGTACCAGCACGCCATCGACTTCCCCGTTTAACACAAAATCCGGCAACGGGCCTTCGGGAGAAAACGACGCAATGCGCACTTTCAAACCATGTTGTTCTGCGATTTCAACAGCGGCTTCTTGAATGGTCAATCCGATTTCCTGCTCAATGGGCTTGATATCGGTTGTCCATAGCATGGCCAGCACCCCATGCGGGGCGGAAACAGTGTGGGAATGGTTTTTGGGTGTATTTTTTTCAGCGGGAGGTTGCGTATTCATAGGGCATAATTCCTCTGCTCGCCGAAGGAATCGAGCGAAAAATTTCACGGACTTTCCACGCTTCATTGTAATCCCCGAGGGTGTTCGGAATCAATAGAATTGAGGGAGGGAGAAAATCAACGGGTGCATCTTGCTTCCGCTACGGTTTTGGAATGGATACCGCATGCCTGCCCCGCGCGCGCTATCCCGTCCACAAAAACAACGTATCACCCCAATGGTAGCGGAAGCAAGATGCACCCCAAATCAACTATCACTTCTGAAAGAAAAAAGCCCTCGAACCAATCGGTTCGAGGGCTTATGTTTTTTGCGCTTACTTAAACGACAATTTAACCGTTGACGTGGTCGGCGCGTCAGGCAGCACCGGTGGGGCCGGTTGCAACACATAATTCCGCTTGTGTGTGTCCGTAATCGGGAACGGCATTACCTCGAACAGAAAGTCCATCGGCAGAATGAACCACGGCGGTTCCTGCAGATACTCAATCTTGTCGATGGGCGTATAACCTTCTTTTTCAATACGGATGCTATACGCACCGTACCAGATGAACGGAACATCCACGGGCGTTCTGCCGCGTTCCACCTTTTGGAACGTTACCTTCGCCTCCGGCGGATTGGACGTTACCGACAGGCGCGAACGAATGCAGCCCGCGAGCAACAGAGCGGCAAGCGGCAGAGCAAGGGTGAGGGACAACCGGGCGATCAATTGCAGGGTGCTTTTTTTCATGAGATTCATTCCTGTGTGGCGGCCTCCAACAGCGGCACGCGTTTTTCTGTTCGGTCGGCAAGGTTCTTTATCAAAACAACGCCATCGCGCAACTCATCCCCGCCGATGACAATCATGGTATCAATCTGTTCGCGGTTGGCCACTTTCAAGCCGGATTTGAAACTGCGCGTTTGCAAATCAAATTCCGCGCGACGTCCTGCCTGGCGAAAGAGTTCCGCCACTTTTAATCCCGCGGTGACGCAGTTATCCTCAAGTGCAAGCACGTAGACCGCACGCGGGTCTTTGTCCAGTCCGGGCGGAACGATGTTTGCGGCTTTCATGGCCAGCACCAAGCGTTCGATGCCGAAGCCCGCGCCAATCGCTGGGCACGCCGGGCCACCCAAATCCTGCATCAGGCCGTCGTAGCGTCCGCCACCGAGCACCGCATCCTGCGCGCCCAGACCTTCGAGGCAAATTTCGAAAACGGTGTGCGTGTAGTAATCAAATCCGCGCACCAGTCCCGAATTTTTCTCGTACGCCACGCCCAGTTCGTCCAGCGCGGCGACTACCGTATCATAATGCGAGCGACTCGGTTCGTCGAGGAAATCTTCCAATATCGGAAAATCAGCGTACAGTTTTTTGCAGGTCGGGATTTTGCAATCTAGCACGCGCAACGGGTTGATTTCCGCGCGACGCTGGCAATCGGGACACAGTTGGTCTTTTATTGCCGCCAAGCGACCGCGTAATTCTGTGTTATATGCCTGACGCGATTCCACGTTGCCGAGCGAGTTCAGGCGGACTTTAACTCCGGAAAATCCAATTTCGCGCAAAATGGCGGAAAGCATCGCGATGGTTTCCGCATCGGCAATCGGCGAAGCGCAGCCAAAAAATTCCACCCCCACCTGATTAAACTGGCGTTGCCGTCCGGCCTGCGGACGCTCGT
>DNPO01000429.1:0-14264 GCA_003501375.1 Candidatus Sumerlaeota bacterium
TTCCCCAGTAAGAATCTGGGTTGCTTGGGCGACGGCGGCATGGTCGTGACAAACGATGCTGCGCTCGCGGAAAAACTGGCGCAGTTGCGTAATCATGGCATGAACCCGAAGTACTACCATAAAATGGTCGGCGGTAACTTCCGTCTCGATGCGTTGCAGGCAGCGGTACTTTCCGTCAAACTGCCGCACTTGGATACATGGCATGCAGCGCGTCAGAAAAATGCAGCGTTCTATGATGAGCATCTGACTGCACCTGGGTTGAACAAACCGAAGGCGGTGTACGGTCGCGAGAACCACATTTACAACCAGTACATCCTTTCCGTTCCCGGCAAGCGCGATGAACTGCGCAAGTTTCTGGCGGATAACGAGATCGGACACGACGTTTACTATCCCGTGTCGTTCCACGAGCAGGAGTGTTTCCAAGATTTGGGCTATAAACTGGGCGATTTCCCCGCAAGCGAGTACGCGTCTCGCCACGTCGTCGCACTGCCGATTTTCCCAGACCTGACCACGGAGCAGTTGGCTTTTGTGGCGGAAAAAATCAATGAGTTTTACCGCTAATTAGGGGCGAGATTACACATAAGAGATGGGAACGATGGCCTTATTCGTAATAATGCCCTTGTTCCCATCTTTTTTATAGGAGGCCACATTCCTATGGATAATACTACAGTAAGAAAGCGTCTTCTTGAATTAGTAGACGAGAAATACCGAAAATTCCACAGCGCCTTGGTTCCCGGTGTGGACAATATTTTGGGCGTGCGCCTTCCGAACTTGCGAGAGATTGCCAAGGAACTTGCCAAGGGCGATTGGCGCGGCTATCTATCCTCAGCACAAACTGATTATTGCGAAGAAATAACACTACAGGGGTTGGTGATTGGTTACGCCAAGGCTGACCTTGAGGAAATATTGCGCTACACCTCTGGTTTTGTGCCAAAAATTAATAACTGGGGGGTATGCGACTGTTTTTGCAGTAATCTGAAAATTACGAAAAAACATCTCCCGCAGGTTTGGGAGTTTTTGCAGCCCTACCTCCGATCACCAAAAGAATTTGAACTCCGGTTTGGCATCGTCATGCTGCTGACCTTTTATATCCAAGATGAGTACATTGACCGCGTCCTGCCGCTTTTAAATGGCGCGACACACGAGGGGTACTATGTCAAAATGGCGGTAGCATGGGCGCTCTCCATCTGTTTTGCCAAATACCCGGAAAAAGCCATGCTTTACTTAAAAGAAAGTACTCTGGATGACTTTACTTACAACAAAGCGCTGCAAAAAATAACGGAATCGCTTCGCGTCGATAAAGAAACAAAGACTATCATACGCAGGATGAAACGCTCATGAGGCAAATCCAGATTTTATCTTTTTCTTGACACCCTTTGGTTTTCACCCGATAATCCTCTCACTTATGCCACACCTGTTCGACATCACCCTCATCGCCGTATTCAGCCTCGTTGCTTCCTTCTGGTGTTCGTTGTCCGAAGCCGCCGTTTATTCCGTCAGTCGCGTTCGTATTGAAACCCTGCGACGGCAGGGAAGTTTGCGCGGACGGGTTCTGGCGCATCTGCGGCATCACATTGATGATACGATTGCTGCGATTCTCATTGTGAACACGATTGCCAACACCATCGGTGCCGCTTGGACAGGCGCGCTGGTACTGGAGAGTTCCGGTAACGCCGCACTCACGGTTTTTTCCGCCATTTTTACCGCAATCATTTTGATTTTCGGCGAAATCGTCCCGAAATCCATCGGAGTGCGCTTTGCCCAACCCCTCGCACCTGTTTTAGCGTTGCCGCTGCAAATGCTGGTGTGGACACTGTGGCCCATGATCAAGGTTTGTCTGGTGATTACCAAGTTATGGGGGCGAGATGTGCATATTTCGCATGGATCCAAAGAAGACATCATCAGCCTGACGCAAATGGTCGAGGAACAGGGATCGATTCGGGCGCGTGAATCGGAATGGGTGTCCAACGCGCTGAGACTGGACAACGTAACCGCAAAGGATTTGATGACGCCGAATCCGGTGGTAGCGCGGGTGCCAGCACCGATGCGATTGCGCGATGCAAAAATTGATGCGGATCATTGGCGTTTCAGCCGCATTCCAGTTTGTTCCAGCAACGATCCCGATAAAATCGTCGGCGTGGTACGCAGACGCACGGTATTCGATGCGTTGGCACGCGATGAGTTTGACAAAACAATGGGCGACATGATGGAGAAGGCCGTTTTTGTCAAGGAAGACTTGGCAGCGCATTTACTGCTTGATCAGTTTTTAAAACGGCGTCGGCACTTGTTCTGCGTGACAGACGAGGCGGATACTTTCAAAGGGGTTGTTTCATTGGAGGATGTGCTGGAGTGCCTCATTGGACAGGAGATTGTGGACGAGACGGACTTGCACGAGAACATGCAGGAAGTCGCGCTGAAGCGGAAGGAGGCATTGCTAGCGCGAGGAAGCGCTCACCCCAACGTATAACCCGAAAACTGTAACAACAAAAACTTGGAGGCGCTGCCTCCAAACCTCCGCTGGGGAATTTCATTCCCCAGACCCCTGCGATTTTCAAAATAAGAACCCCCTTTGGCTGTTTTGCTTTGAGCAAAACAGCCAAAGGGGGTTCTTATTTTGAAAATCATCAGGTCAAGGAACGAAGTTCCTTGCGGGGTTTGGGGCAACGCCCCAAGGTTTTGCTGTTATTGTTTTAGGGCTATTGTCCTGGGTTCAGGCGCGCTTCGGCGTCGATGAGGAATGAACCGCGCGTTACGATGCGCTCGCCGGGTTTGAGGCCATCGCGCACGGGATACCACGATCCAGTGCGGGTGCCGAGCGTGATGGCGCGGGCATCGTAAACGCCGGGCGAGGTTTCCACATAGACCACTTGCTTTTGACCGGTGTCAATCACGGCGCTTTCCGGCACAGAGATTTGTTTTTCGAGACGGTAGCGTTGCTTCTGCATGCCGCAGTCGCAGATGGTGCAAGTGCCAGAGGTATCGGAAAGTTCATCCGGGTGCATGGAGCATGCCCAGCCTTCGGCCCAGATTGCGTTCTTCGCGGGAGCGACTTTTTGCACCAGAGCCATGCCGCATTTGGGACAGTCGCCGGGTTTGTCGGAGATGATTTCCGGGTCCATCGGGCAGGTGTAAATCATCTTGACGGCGGTTTGCGTGCCGGTTGTTTTTGCATCTGAGTTCTGGATGAGTTCAAAACGTCCGAGTGGCGCGCGCATTGTGGCGTTGATAAACATGCCCGGTCGCAATTCTCCGGCGGAATTCTGCACCACCACACGCACCTTGATGGCGCGCGCATCGGGGATGACTGTGGGCGCAATAAAGTCCACCGTGCCGTGCAGCAGGTGTCCGGGATATGCAACCGAAGTTATTTCCACCGGCATGTCTTTATGCACGGATGCAATGTCGGATTCGAGTATCAGAACTTGCACCCACAGTACGGACAGGTCGGCAATGGTGTACAGCGCCGTGCCCTCTTCGGCAACCTCGCCGGGTAGCGAGTTGCGCTCCAGCACAGTTCCCGAGAGTGGCGATTTTAAAATGAGGCGTTCATCCGCTTTTCCCGTTCGCTCCATCTCATCCAGTTGATCGCTGGTGAAACCGGCAAGCGACAGGCGTTGGCGCGCAAAGCGCATAATCTCTTCCGAGCGACGTTTTTCATCCGGGTTTGCTTGTGCGTCCTTCGCGGATTGTTTGTTCATGGCGACCGCTTGCAGGTATTCCTGCGTAGCGGCCAAAAATTTCGGGCTATAAATGCGCGCAAGTGAATCGCCCTTTTTCACCACCTGTCCGGTGGTGTTAACCCACTGCTGTTCAATGCGTCCGGGAAAGCGGGCGGTAATTTTTGAGGTGCGCGTTTCGTCCGGTTCAATCACGCCATAAGAGCGCACCACCTGGGTGAGGGCGCGGGTTTCCACTTCCTCCACCTGCACGCCCGCTTGGGCAATACGGTCAGGCGAAACCTGCACGCGAGCCAGCACGCCTTCGGGCAGTTTGGTCGCTGCGCCTTTGAGACGCTGCGACAGGTTCATGCCACAGATGGGGCATTTACCCGGATCGGTGCGCACAACGAACTGGTGCATGGGACAGAAATATTCGAAAAGTTGCAGACCGGGTGAAGCCGCGGCTTCGGTGGCGTGGTCGTGCCCTTCGTGCGGAGCGTGGGCGCGCTGCCAACGTTCCACGTAATTTTGCACGTGATCCCAATAGCCGACCAGCAGCGCGGTGATAAGCAAAATGAAAACGAAGCGCAGGCGGATTTCGAGCATCTTGAGGAAAAAGATGATGCGGCGGAAAAAACCGGACGACGATGTTGAAGATGAATTTGGCATAGCCTCATTCTCGTCGGATGGGGCAGTTGGGTCAATAAGATTTTATAGAGCGTACCTGTACAGTATTATCCAATCTTTTCGCAACTCGTTAAAAAGAAACAAGCCTTCACCTCTCCTCGCCAAGCAGCGCTCGAGGCAGAAACACCTTCGCCACATTAAGGCAGATGACTCTCTGTGGGTAGTATTCCTGGGGTTTCCTTTGCGTTTTGGCACTTGTTACTGATACTGATCGAAGTCCTTTGCCTTGATCCCCGACGAAATACCATCCGCCGCCAAACGGAACTCGTCCGGGCTGGTAGCGTGCGAAAGCGCCTCTTCCATCGTAATAAGGTTGCGGTGATACAGCCCGAGCAGCGACTGGTCAAACGTCATCATGCCCACGTGCGCGCCGTCTTGGATGTAATCCTTCAACTCCAGAGTTTTTCCATCGTAAAGCAACTTTTTGATAATGGGCGTTACGACCATAACTTCCGTAGCGGGCACGCGCCCCTTGCCGTTTTGCAGCGGCAGCAGACGTTGCGAAATAACACCCTGCAGCGTCAGCGAAAGTTCCATACGAATCTGGTGCTGAAGATAACCGGGGAAGTAGTTGATGATACGCTCCACCGTTTGCACGGCATCCGTGGTGTGCAGGGTACTGAAAACCAAATGGCCTGTTTCCGCGGAGGCGATGCAGGTCTGGATGGTTTCCAAGTCGCGCATTTCACCGATCAGAATCACGTCCGGGCTTTGGCGCAGCACATGCCGCAAACCCGCGCCAAACGATTCGGTGTCAATGCCGATTTCGCGCTGGCTGATAATGGACATATTGTCCGAGTGCAAAAATTCAATGGGGTCTTCGATGGTAATGATGTGGCATTTGCGCGTCTTATTGATGTGGTACATCATACACGCCAGCGTGGTGGACTTGCCGGAGCCAGTGGTACCGGTCACCAGCACCATACCACGACGGCGATCGGCCAAGGTTTTAACCGCAGGCGGGAGGTTGAGTCGGTCAAAGTCGAATTCCGGGGCAGGAATATGACGCAACACCATAGCAACCGAACCGCGTTGGCGAAAAACGTTGACGCGGAAGCGCCCGATACCTTTTGCGCCAATTGCCAAGTCCAATTCGGATGTTTTGATAAACTCCGATTTTTGCGTGTCGGACATGATTTCGTAAGCATAGTTTTCCGCATCCGACGCACTCATGATCTGGTCGCTGAGAGGCAGGATAATACCATCCACGCGAACGGTGGGCACCTGCCCCGCTTTAATAAACAAGTCAGAAGCACGGCGTTCGTACATATCACGTAGCAAGTTATCGATAAGACGCATATTATAAAGGACTCCTTTTGAATCACTATAAACCACCCAGGATGGCTTCCGTACCCAATAGCAATGAGGACGCCAGTCGCAAAACGATCCAGCAGACTGTTGCCGATACTGGGTTTTACCAAAAACTATCGGGCAACGCCAGTGGTAAGTGGTAAATTTTAGTGGTAAAAGTGAAGAATCCTTTTTAAGATTCCTGAGAGGAATGAAGGTGCCGCACCGTAGTCTTAAGGAAAATGGTGCGCCCTCATCAGTCACTGAAACGAGAGAGCAAGTATGAAAATAGTTTTTATGGGAACGCCCCAGTTTGCCGTTCCTGCATTAGAACGCCTGATTGATTCGTCGCACACAGTTTCCCTGGTGGTAACGCAGCCGGACAAAAAAGCGGGGCGCGGGCAGCAAATGCAAGCGCCTGCGGTGAAGGAATCCGCACTGCTGCATGGAATCGAAGTGGCGCAACCCAGCAGTATTCGGACCGATGAATTTTTGGAATTGCTCCGCCAGCACGAGCCGGACGTGATCGTGGTTGCCGCCTACGGCAAGATTCTCCCGATTGACGTGCTGGATTTGCCTCGATACGGTTGCATCAATGTGCATGCGTCGCTTTTGCCGCGCTACCGGGGCGCAGCACCGATCAACTGGGCCATTATCAATGGCGAGACTGTGACGGGCGTAACCATCATGCAAATGGATGCCGGACTGGACACAGGCGCAATGATCGCGCAGGATCAGGTGGAAATTCTGGAGGACGACGACGCGACTTCCATCACCCACATGTTGAGCGTGATGGGTGCGGCGAAATTGCTCGAAGTGCTCGACACACTGGAAAAAAATGGTTGTGTGCAAGCAACGCCGCAGGATGAAGCGCTCTCGACCTATGCACCTCTGCTGAAAAAAACAGACGGCTTGATCCACTGGGCCAAGCGCACGGATGAGATCATTTGTCAGGTGCGCGGCACGCACCCCTGGCCGGGCGCATACACTACGCTGAACGATGTCACGTTCAAAATTCGCGCGGTGGAACCGTTGTGGGGGCCGCTCAAGGAAGATATTAGTCGGCCGGAAAGAATACTGCCCGGCTCCGTGGCCATGGTGCTTGATGAGCATGGCTTTGCCGTCCGTACGGGCGATGGCTTCCTCGTAGTTACTGACGCACAACCCGCCGGTAAAAAAGCCATGTCTGCCATCGACCTGGTAAATGGCAAGTACATTGCTGAAGGTACGGTTTTGGGGGCGTAAGAAATAGCCCCGGCGACTGAATGTCCAGATGATTGCCCCCCCAATTATCCACAGATTACACATATTGGGAATTTGGTTCATCTTTAAAAATGGGAACAATCTGCGTAATCTGCGGATGGGGGTTTTGCCGATAATTCTCCTCTAACTCCTGCCGTATTCTCTTTTGCTGTTTTTTTGCAACAAAAACCGCCCTCATGCGTTTATGCTCTTGGAAGGTGCAAAAACCAAGACATCCACCTGCAAAAGAGACACGCCATGACCGACGTTGAAACACCCCCCATTCCCACGCATCCCTCCGGTTTCCAGCACCGTTTGGAAAGAATCATGCAGCACGTCACCGAAGTGTCGATTCTGGGAGTAGTCCTTCTTTGTGCCATTGTCGAGCCGATGAATTTTTTTATACAGGAGCATTCGCCTCAACCTCGGTTCGCTTCACAAAATGTGTTGCCCTACGTCCTGTTGTGGTGGCTGGGCGTTTTCATTCCGCTGGCATATCTCGCCTGCCGGAATTTTTGGGCAGCCCCCCCGACCCATTGGATGCGCGATCGCTTTCGTCGTCCGCTCCTGGCTTTGCTGGCGCTCAGCATGATAGTCGCCACGGTTCTTTTCCTTTGGGGTGTGGGCCTGACTCCTGAAATAGTACACCTGATTTCGTTCGCACCCACCAGCGCCTGTTTTTCTCCAGCCGTTTTAGCCACCTCGACCGTGCTCCTCCTCCTTTCCCGGATATGCCACCGGCCGCTTACTTTTTACCTTGCGTTCATTGTTATTTTCGGCGCAACCCTTGGGTACTTGCACTACGTCATCGTTCACCCGATGCTCTCTGATATTGCGCAAGGTTTCGACTTTGCCAATCACGGATTGAACTCGACACCCTTGAAACCAGGCATCATGATTTCCACCGTATACATGCTGTTCCGTGGCACGCTGCTTGTTTTGATCCCCTTTTTAATCGCGCTTTATACGGTGCACCGCCAATTCGCCTGGTGGAAAATGGCGCTGGGCTGGTTCATCAGTTGGGTGGTCGTCTATGGTATTTTGTACCACTCCTTCCCGGAGTTAGACCGCATATCGCTATGCTCCGTTTTGTTTAACTCGGTTTTAATTTTCCTTATGTTGCGCTTGCCGGGTCAGCGTCTGGCGTTGGAACGATTAGCCGGAATCACTTTGGCCACCCAACCCGACATGGTATGCGCTCCAATTAACGATGGCGCGTTTACACGGTTGGTAGGCAAAGCATTGCTCGTGGCGCTGGGGCTGGGGCTGGCGGGATTTTCTATCGTGAGAACGTATGAACTAGAAGGGGAAGAACAGATAACCTACGCCGTGCCCGTGCCTGCTTACTCCCCGGCACTGGTCAATGCTTGCGACATCCTCAAACCATACTTTGATAAACGCAAGTCTGTCATGCTCAAGCAGCCCAAGAGCGACGCTTATAGTTTGTTGCTTCAGTTGGGAAACGTGCCGCGCTCGACAATGGACGAAATCAAGCCTCTGATCGATCCGGTAAAAATCGAGGCTGAAAACCAAACACTCAATCCCGCGCTCGACCTTTTCATCAAAGCCTCCGAAGCCGATTATTGGATGTTTCAAGAACCGGGACGGCGCATCATTCCCCATTACATCAACATCCGCTTTGTGGCGCAGGCTTTGTTCGTTCGAGCAAATATTTGCATCCTTCAAGACCGACCGACAGAAGCGCTTGCGAATACCGAGATATTGCTCAAGGTGTCCCGCTTGATGAATGGCGACCCCAGCGGATACCTGGTTGCGCATGCGATTGGAGCAGCCGTCCGGAGCATTGCCATTGCGGCTCTGCAAAATTATTATTACTCCTATCGCGCAGACCCGGCTGCGCTGGAACAGTTGCACGCCATGCTCGAACGGAATGCGCACCTTGTCCGTTTTGATTTCCCCTACGAAATTGTCGCACGTACCGAGCCGGGATTCTGGGAGGTTGTACCTTATTTTGAGGAAGTGGTTCCCGGCTTAATCCGATCAACGGAAGCTTTTTACCAACGTTGGGCGGACTATGATATTCTGATGCTTGCTACCGCGCTGGAGGCATATCACCACGAACAAGGACGCTACCCAGATACACTGGAACAACTAACGCCGAAGTATCTTTCCAAACTGCCGCGTCAGCCGCGCGATGCCGCGCCCTATGGTTATGAAAATTTTGGGGCGGATTTTCGCTTAATCGGCGACAGCCATTATTCAAAAGAAGTGCCTCAAAAGAAAAAAGACCCATTCGCCAGCAACGTGAAAGAAAGTCCGGAGGTGCGCAAAGCCTTGGATAAACTGAAAGCCAAAGGGAGCGCCGCCCCATGAACGCCGTGATGGACTTCCCCTCTGACTCGTGGTTCTGGCGTCTTGTGCAGGGAGCGATGCTTCGCGCCGAAGAAACGCTTGCCCCACCGCAAGTAGATGCGTATGCCGAAGAACGCGCCCTGGCGCGCGAGGTCGCTCGTAATCCTGACTCGTTCCAAGTACTCTACCAACGTTATTACGAACGAATCCTCAATTTTTTCTATCGCCGCGTGCGCGAACGCGACGTGGCGGAAGACTTGACCTCTCAGGTTTTTCTCTCCGCGTTGGAATACCTCGCTGCAACCGAACGCGACCTTCCATTTCGTCCTTGGCTGTATCGGGTTGCAACCAATGCTTGGATTTCTTACGAACGGAAAAAACTGCGCTGGGGAGAACGCATCATGGCGGAAGTGGGGCGCTGGTTGGGAACGCAGCCCGTCCCCACGCCCAGTCAGGCGTTGCACGAACGCGAACGTATCGTTCTGGTGCGACGAGCGCTGATGAACTTGCCGCCGCTTTATAGGGAACCGATTCTGCTGCGTTGCGATGAGGAATTGAGCGATGCGGAAATTGGTGAAGCACTGGACCTGACGCCAGGGAGTGTGCGCAGTCGCATCAGCCGCGGCATGGCTCTGCTGCGTAGTCAGATACAACCGTTGCTGGAAGAAAAACCGGAGGAACGCACCCATGGCTGATCTTGAATCCATGCTTCGCCAGTCGCGTCCCGAATCGCTAAAGGCTGGCCCGCATCGCGACGCATTGGCGCGATGTCTCCGAAAACAGTGCGACGAGCCGTCGATAAAACCTTGGTCTTTTCAACGTTACGCGCTGGCGTTGGCCGCCGCGTTGCTGTGTCTCATACTCACGACTACGCTACAAACAAAACGGCCCGAAGTATCACCCTCCTGGGCAGAAGAACGCGCGATGTTAGCGTCGTGGTTACCGCAAGATCGTGAAGTATTATTCCACCCGACCCACGATGCAAGCGTCGTACTCGCAAGAGCGGACGCGCACGGATGGAAAAATCCCAGATCAAATGAGGATTTGGCCAAAATACTTTTGGGAAATCGCCAAGCATTACAGGAAGCCGTGGCCGAATAAAAATGAGTTCCCAATAATTGTAGATAACTCCAAAGAACAAGAACCGCCAAAAATACGAACGCACGAAAACGTCTTTTGACGTTTTCGTGCGTTTCAGTTTTTCGGGGTCAATGGTTTTGAGTTTTATGATTCCACAACCGACTCAGCAACCGGTGCATCAACCGTATCCCGAGGCTCGGCCGGCGCTGTCAATTCGTTAGACTCCTCGGGTGACATCGGCTTCAACGTGTCAGCTGGTTTCACCTCTTCTGCCATTGCCAGGTTTTCCACCGCAGGCGCATCCGCCCGGAGCGAAATCACCTTCTTGTTCAATAGTTCAATCAGCGCATCCACCAGGTTCGGGTCAAACTGTGTCCCGGCGTTGTTGCGCAGTTCGCCAATAACATACTCTTCACTTTGCGCCTTGCGATAGGAACGCGTGGAAGTCATGGCGTCAAACGAGTCGGCGATGGACACAATACGCGCCAACAGCGAAATTTCCTCACCCGCCAAATGATCCGGGTATCCCTTGCCATCGTAGCGCTCGTGGTGGTGGCGGATAATATCACGCTCCGCTTCAATCAAGCCCAACGGTTCTATAATGGTCTCACCAATTACCGGGTGCTTTTTGATAATCTCGTATTCCGCCTGATCCAAGCGTCCATTTTTCTGCAAAATGCTGTCCTGGATACCAATCTTTCCAATATCGTGCAGGCTACCAGCAAAAGTGATACTTTCGCAGTCCTCCGCAGAGCACCCGATATGCCGCGCAATCGCCAAGGCAATTTCGGTAACGCGCTGGCTATGCGAACGCGTGTAGGAGTCCTTTGCTTCAATGGTAGAAACCAGCGCCTTTAACGTGTCCAGCAGATTCGAATAAATGCCCTCGTACAGCACGTTGTTTTCAATCTTGATTCCCGCCTTTTCGGCCAGGGTCAACGCCAGATATTCGTCTTCCTCGGTGAAATCGGTCTTATCCAATTTGTCGGTTAGATTCAGAACACCAAACAATTCGCCACCCAAAAATAGCGGCACCGAAAGCCAGGAATTACTCACATAGGTACGATCATTGCCATTAGGTGTGCGGGTTGCAATCTCTCGCGACGTCATGCGGATGGGGTGAAAATCCTGCGCAACGCGTCCGGCAATGCCCTCGCCGACTTTGACACAAACGGAACGCAAGACCTCGTTCGCCACGCCCTTGGAAGCGCGCATCACCAGAAATTTCTGTTTGCGGTCAAAAGTTAGCAGGGAGACACGCTGTGCCCCGGTGAGGTCAGATGCCAATTCCACCACGTATTGCAACAGCGAGCGATTGTCCACAAACGCATGGAACGACTCGGAAATCGTATAAAGTTTGGTAAGTTGGCTGATTTTTTGGTGGAGTTGACGGTTAAGTTTTTCGATAACAGCTTTGTTGTTCAATTCCGCCAACAGGCGTTGGTTTTCCTGAACAAGGCGCTGCTCCTGCAAATTCTTCTGAACCACATGGTGGATATAATCAATGGAGAAGGGCTTGGTAATAAAATCGCTCGCGCCTTTTTTCATGGCAGCAATAGCTTGATCTAACGACGGTTGCCCAGTCAACACCACCACAGGCAGCGTGGGGTATTGGTTTTTCACCTGAACCAGCAGTTCAATTCCACTCATGCCCGGCATGTACAAGTCAGAAAGCACCAAATCGAAGGGCCGCTTTTCCATTTCCTGCAGGGCGGTTTCGCCATCGGAAACACACACCACCACATGCCCCTGCTCTTGCAGAATTTCGCTCAGCATGGATCGGATGACCACTTCGTCATCTACCACCAAGATAGTGCCCGTGATTTTTTGCGAGAGGAATGACGCGACCATCGTGTAAAATAATCTCCAGGAAAATCAGACCAGGGTTTTGAGCCGTTGACGCGCCATGTCAAATTCTTCCGGGGTCAAACGCCCTTCGGAAAACAAAGACTCAAGATTGTGGAACTCGCGATCAAAGCGTTCGTCCGCTGTTTCCACACCTTTTTCATAATAGGACAAGCGGGAAGAACGCCCCCCACCGCCACTCGCTTCCGTTACAGCACCCGCAGTCACACCCGTCTGGCCCACCATTTCCTGCCAGCGGCCCAATTCCTCTTCCAACCGTCCAGATTCTTGCTGAGAATGCAACAGAGAGTTTTCCAGATGGACAACGCGTTCTTTCAGTGCCGTTATTTCCGCCGCAAGCGACTTATTCTCGGCCTTCAGACGAATATGTGCCGCCACATTATGTACCAATAGGCGAAACTCCTCCACGCGGAAGGGTTTCGTGATGTAATCATACACCCCGGCATGGATAGCTTGCAAGGTCGTTTCCAAAGAAGCGTAACCACTCACCATCACTACCAAAATATCCGGTTGACATTTGGTGGCATGCCCCAAAAGACACAGGCCATCCACGTGCGGCATCATCAGATCGGTGATGAGAAGGTCAAACGGCTCCTTCTCCAACCGCAGATAAGCCTCCTCACTGTCGGACATGGTGGATATGGCAAGATGTTCCTCATTGGAGAAGGTTTCCTCCAATACGGACAGCACCACCGGGTCATCATCCACAATTAGGATTTTAATGAGTTCATTGGACATAGTTGATATCACATCAGGGAATGGCAAACAAACGGCTATTCTGGCTCCTGCAAGTCTTTTGAAGTCAAGTCTATTAACTGATAAATCACTTGACGCCGCTTCCCCTGCGTCTGACGGGACAAGTGTCGTTCCATCAAACTTTGACTGCTGGAATCCGGCTGATTGGATTGCAAAATATTCCCATCCCACCATGATTCCTTGGCAATCAACTTATCAACGATGTTCTGACGAATACGTTCAGAGCGCCCCATGGTTGGATACCTCCGCTTTCTTTTATCGGATGATTCGGTATAAATCTTTAGCCCCAATGCAAAAATTACAGTGAAGTAATGCGAAAATATGACAATTATAGCCTTTTGCACCCAGAATCTCGTTTTCTTTTCTTATCAATAAAAACTTCAGCCCCATTTTTTTTACAATTACCGCAGCGGTAAAAACAATGATAGCAAACCTTGACAAACCCCCTCCACAACCAGTAGAATCCAAACAGCTTGTAAACTCGTGACAGGCTACACGGGGAAAGTTACCCTCTGTCGCGCTCAAATGTTTCAAGCAATAAAAAATAGTTCTCGTATCTACCCAATATATATGATGTCATTTGGTCTATCGCCAAATCAATCATCAGGAAAGAAAGCCCCTGCCATGTCCTACAAGATTCTCGCAGTGGATGACGAAAGCGACGTTCTGCTCATCGTGAAGACAGGACTCCAAACCGAAGGCTATGATGTCATTACCGCTTCAAACGGTTTTGACGCAATTACCCTTGCCAAGGAAGAGAAGCCTGATCTCATTCTGCTCGATATCATGATGCCCGAGATGGACGGTTTCGAAACCCTGGGAAAACTGAAACAGGACGACAGTACCGCACAAATCCCCGTTATCATGCTCACCGGACTTTCCGAGCGTGCCAAAATACAGCAAGCGCTTGTTTCCGGTACGCAATATTACGTGGTCAAGCCTTTTGAGTTCGAAGACCTCTTGGTCAAGGTTCGCACCGCCCTGCGCTCCTCATCCGAGTCGGTCTAAGCATTCAAGAACGACAGGCAAAAACATTCGCCACGAAAGACACGGAAACTTCCTCTCGAAATTTTTCGTGTTTTTCGTGGTTGTCGTTTTGACATGAAGGATTTAGCCCATGCCCCATCCGGAACTTGAAATACTCCTTCAACTCCAAGAATTAGACACCGAAGCATCCAGAATGCAGGCAGAAGTTGATCGCTACCCCGCCCTGTGCAAGGCACAGGAGGATGAGGCGGAGCGTGCCCGGCAAAAACACGCCGACGCACTGCAACGACGCAAAAACTTGGAACTGGAAATCCGCCAGTCTGAGCAGGACGCGGATGCTTGCCACGACACCCTGAACAAACTTTCCGGCCAGCAGTTCAACGT
>DNPO01000429.1:14579-14751 GCA_003501375.1 Candidatus Sumerlaeota bacterium
CTAAAATTTCTGCTGCGGAAGAAAAGGGCTTGGACTTTCTCGCACAGGAAGAACGCTTGGATGGAGAAATTGCTATCCTTGCCAAAAACATTACGGCCAAACAAGCACGCGCGGCCGAGGAGATTGCCCGACTGAACGAACGCAAGCAAGAAAAAGAAGCCTTGCTCGTGCG
>DNPO01000071.1 GCA_003501375.1 Candidatus Sumerlaeota bacterium
GCCGTTGGCGCTAAAAAAACAACCAACGCAGTGTCTATTGCTGTGTGTGCACTCTCTGAATATTTTCCCCAATAAAAAAATGGGCGCTCTCACAGAGCGCCCATTTTTCACTTTTTTTTAGACTGTCCTGTTACCAACCACTAAAAACGGGTGGTTGTACTGCTGCCACTGTAGGAAACCTCGGTTGCTTTTTCTGCAGCGCCCATGCCAACGCCCTGACCGGGCGCAACGAGCACCACGCGGAAAGTATGCTGCGCGGCCATGCCAGGGAACTGGCCTTTGCGCGCGCCAAGGGTCAATGTTCGCGTTTTGTCATTCCAAGTCAAAGGAATAGTCGCGTACGCACCTTTTTCGTAATCGTAGTTATCGCCTTGGTCTTCGTACAACGTAAACGTACCATCGGCTCCGGGATAGATGCGCAACTCGATGGGATCGGATTTTTCCATTGCATACTGCACGTCAGGGCCAAACGGAACAATCGAACCGGCGCGTGCAAAGAGCGGCAAAGTTTCAATGGGCGCGGGAGTCGTGATGGTCTTTCCGCCCTCTTGAGTCTCGCCCGTCCAGAAGTTTACCCACTTCGTGCCGCTCGGCAGATAAACCGCACGATCCACCGCCTTCGCCTGTGTAACCGGAGCAACAAGGAACGCCGGGCCAAACAGGTACGAGTCCGAAATATTCCATGCCTTCGCATCATTCGGGAAGTCCATGGCAAGCGGACGCATGATGGTATAGGCTTCGTTCGTTACCTTCCAGGCCACGGAATAATTGTACGGCAGCATCCGATAACGGAGTTTGTCGTAAGCGAGCATGTTTTTCTGCGTTTCCGGGAGCCACTCCCACATCTCCGTTTTGGTTCCGTACCCATGAACGCGAAGGATGGGACAGAACGTGCTCCACTGGAACCAACGGGTGAGCAGTTCGTTATAGTCGGACGATTTGTACTGACCATTGCCGGGACGGAAAAACCCGCCGCAGTCCGTGGTCCAGTACGGTTGCCCGGTCAGGCAAAAATTCAACCCGGCGGGAATCTGGCGTTTGAAAGTATCCCAGGTGCCATTGATGTCGCCCGACCATGCAGCGGCAGCGTAACGTTGCATGCCGGGGAAAGCGGAGCGTGTCAGGATACAAACGCGCTTGTTCGGATCGGTGCCGCGTTGCCCCTCGTACAGCGATTGACTGGCAAAAAGCGGATACGCGCTGGTTACGCGGTCCGCGATGCCCATGCTGCACTTTTTTTCCAATATCTCGTCACCGGGATCGCCAGGTTCCGTCGCATCGCCCCACCAGGCGTCCGCGCCAATCGAGAAAAAGTTTTCATTCGTGTGTTTCCAGCGAATTTCACGGGCTTTGGGATTAAAAATATCCATCCAACTTTTAACTTTGAGTTTTTCTTTATCCAGTTCCTGCCCCAGTTTTCCGCTCGGATTGCACCAAATGGAAATCATAAACTTCACGTTTTGTTCGTGCAGGCTTTTGATCATCTCCGCCGGATGGGGATAATATTTCTCGTCCCACTGGTAGGCGCCCCAGCCATACTTGCCCCAGTACTGCCAATCCTGCACGATAAGATCAATGGGAATCTGGCGGTTGCGAAATTCCGCAACCGTATCGAGAATCTGCTTCTCGCTGGAATAGCGCTCGCGGCATTGCCAGAAACCATACGCCCACTTGGGCCACATCGGCGCCTGTCCGGTGGTCGCGCGATAACCAGCGATCACCTCGTCCATTTTCGGGCCGTAGAAAACCGTGTAATCAATGGCTTCCGCGCAATCGGAATGAAACGTGCTGTCCGTGGCAACCGGACGGGCAAAGAGTTTCACATCCTTGCCGCCACCACGTACGGTTACAGCGCACTGCTTGTTTGCTGCCAGCGTCACCTTGCCCACAATGGCGCGGGGTACCCACATATTGACCAACCCGGCGATTTGTTTTCCATCCACCTCAATCATAATTTCCTTGCTGCGGTCTCCATCGCGGGTACAAAAAACATATTCTCCCGCCGCGCCGCTGGTGAAAGAACCGTAACGGATAGAGGCTGGCTTTGCCGGTTTCGCAGGTGCAGCGCTCAATTGCTCGGTAGCCGTCGGGCCTTGCGTAGCGGAATCGGAAGTTTTGGAATCCGTGGAAAGCGCAATGGCTGTGCCGGGAAGGTTAAAGTCGGTACGCGATGCGTTGTCCCACAGCAGACCGTACCCCTTGTTGGACATGAGCACCGGAACCGCGATCTGCGTGTTCAACTGGCGCAACTCAATCGGGATTCCGCGCCAGTTCCAGAGGCCATCCTGATATTGTCCCAGACCAAAAAGTTGTTCATCCGCCGGGGACTCAAATCCCTGCTCGATTACAAAGTTCGGGACGCCCTGAATGGTAGAAGGTTTGAGCGAACGCGTCCCGAGTTTTTCCTTCAGAAATACTTTTCCCGCCGCGTCCTTGAAACTCAACGCACCGCTGGCACGATCCACCACTGCCTGCATCTTGCCCGTGGAAACCGTGATGCTGTCGCCCGATTCGCGCACCTCGAATTTCGGCGTTGGCGTCTTGCCCACAAGGACGAAACTGGGTGTCTCGGCAGTCTTGCCATCTGAGACGCGCACGCGGATCGCCCCATCGGTTAGCGGACGCAGAACAAGTTGACCGGAGTCCAGTGTTACCACCGCCTCGGTGGGTTTCTTGTCCATGGACTGAACCGCAGCCGCATAGCCTTGCGCTCCTGTGAACGTTACCGCCGCCAGGCCAACAAAGCACATAAATCCTCGAACAGATTTGCAAACAAATGCAGACATGCTATTTCTTCCTTTCGGGTTTTTGTGTGGTTAAATCCAATACGTACAGCCGGGATTGTATCCCATTGGGAATGCCAAATCAAGCAATGAGGTAACTAAAAAAAACAAGTGCGGCAACCTTGGATACCGCATTCCAAGATTGCCGCGGCCTATTCACGATCTCTGTAGATTTGTCCGTTTAAGGAGTTGCGAACGACCATTGCTGGCTGTTAAGGCCATACCAAGTCCACTGTTGAATTACGCCCCCGTTCGATGTCGAAAAACCGCCCACTTCCAGAGCGGAGCCAGTCGCGTGTAGAGGCCGAATCCGGTAGTAACCGGTATCTGTCACGTTGAGTGTGTACAACTGATTGAACCCGCCAGTGTAATCCCAAAGTTCCGCCTCGGCTCCATCGACAATGGAGGCTCCGCTGATGTCTAGAGCCCGGGCACTTTGATAGCCGATAATTTTGTAAATGCCGCCGCCCGTGTCGGTCAGGGTCCATTTCTGGTTGGTGCCGCCCCAATAGGCCCACTGGTCCAGCAGGGTTCCATTTGCTGTGGCCATACCGGTGGCGTCCATCGCAAGGCCACTGTTGCGATTGATGATCTTGTACGTGCCACTTGCAATCGGACCGGGCACTCCAGCCCAAGTGTATTGGCACATCCAGGCAAATGCGGCTTGCGCACCCTCCGCGGAACTCAACCCCGTGGCGGCAAGACCATTGTTGAGGTTCGATAACTCATCGCCAAGCATGCCGATCATGTACCAAACGTTGCCCTGGGTATCAATGCAGGATTTCACCGCATTGCCAAAGCCGCTTGTGGAGGCATTCCACAGATTCTGGTAACCCGTGCCACTGTTGGGGTTCCACCACATTTCCGTGATGACAAAGGGATAGCGGTCGGCGCAGGGCTTGTAGTTCGAATTCCAGAGACTTTGTACCGACGTGGTATTGTCGTAAACGCCACCGTACGCCGGATAGAGGTGGCCCGAATATGCGACGTTGGAGCCGCTGACGGGATAACTGGCCCAGCCCTGATTCTCCCCCTGATACCCCAAGGACGTAACCAGGACGATATTATTGGCGCCTGTATTTCGGATGGCATCCACAATGGGTTGCATAAAATTCTTCAGAGCCGACCAATAGGAAGCGCTGCCGCTTCCCCAGTCGTTGGCTCCGAAAGAGGTTTCAATCGTAATTGGTTCGTTGCATATCTCAAACAGGACGTTGCTCCGGTACTTCAGGCCTGAATTGGCCAGCGCTTTCCAGAACGTGATCAGGTTTTGCTGATACTGGTAGGTCATGTTCTTGCCGCTGTCACTGCTTGGAAAAACTTCTGATGGAGTTCCGCAAATAACCAGATAAAGACCACGCTGCGCACAGTGGTCGGCGTAGGGGATCAGAAGGTTGTTGATGTATCCGTTGAACTGATTTGAATCAGAAAGATTGCCGCTGGAATCCCATCCCGGCGCAAAACCGTTGGACGTGCCATTGCCGCATAAACGCACGTAAGAGCAGAACCAGCCATGACTGGCGCTGAACTGCGGAGCAGTTTCGCTCATGAGATCCGCCGCGCTGTTGTAAAAATTGAGCATGCCAGCAACGTTGGATGTGCTGGTATAGTCGGTGGGGTCGGTATAGTTTTGCCCTTCCCCGTTAAACCAGCTCGCACCCGCCTGCATGTAGCCGCGCAGCATAACGTCGTTACCGTTCGTATCTTGGATAAAACGTCCGTTGACGTGTAACCAGGGCGTGGACATTCCCACCCACGCTTGGGCACTGCTCATCGAAAATGCGAGTACCGCCACTACAGCGACGATACCCCAGATGGTGGATCGAATAGTTCTCATTTCGTGGCCTTTCGTGATTTGCCAGTACCGCGGGATAAATTTCCCAGCGGAATAATAACTGATTGAGTG
>DNPO01000090.1 GCA_003501375.1 Candidatus Sumerlaeota bacterium
TCTTCCCCGACTTTCAATTGGGCATCTTCTGGAAACCCACCACCCGCACGAAGCAACAAGTCGCGTTGCAGCGCGACCGAACTGGTGATAACATTATTAGTTGCAATCTGGTCAGCCAAGGTAATGCGCTCACCACTGTTCCACGGAAGTAGCGTCTCATGAAAATCCGGCTGTTTCGGAACAATCTTAACCGCGTTGGTACATGCCGCCTGGCAGTGAAGCGCCTGCGCCAACGTGAACTGCTTTTCCATTTTTTCTGGCAACCAAGCATCGTCGCTGTCCAAAAACGCAACCCACTCTCCGCGGGCAACGCGAATACCGCGGTTACGCGGAATAGCAGGCCGTCCACCGCGTGGACCAGATAACCAAATAACGCGCGGATCTCCCAGTGAGCGTACCAGTTCTTCCGTATTGTCAGTAGAAGCGTCGTCGCACACCAGCACTTCCAGCGGAGGGTGCGTTTGATTTAATGCACTCCCAATGGCTGTAAGTACGGTTGAGGCGCGGTTCCAGGTGGGGATGATAACGGAATACTCAGGAAAGATCATACGTTGTTTTCACCGTTTTGCCTTACGCGGGGAATGAAGTGGAGGGGGATGTCCGCATGTGGCGCGTCATTCTGAAATCCTGCCAATGCATGATAGTCCATCTGCAATCCCTTTTGCCACTGTTCCAGCAAAAAATCCTGGTGCATTTCTCCGTGGATGTTGTCCACTTCTCCCTGCACCTTGTTGCAGGCAATGTTGACCAACCGGGATTTTGGGGAAGCGATCCCAGCACGGCAAGCAAAAAAAGGCTTGAACAACTGGAGGGCATCCTCATAGGAATTTGGCGCTTTGAAACTAACGAGTTGCGTTATAGCAGCAATTTCCCACGTGGCAAAAATATGCCCGTCCACTGAAAGTGGATAGCCCCAGTCGTGCACCCCCTTTTCCCATTGCCAGAACAGGTGATCGGTCTCTTCCCGCAAGGGTGGCACCGACAGGTCTTGTTGCATGGTATAAGACCGTGTGATATTTTTCCCCATGCGCAGGCTCGGAACATAGGCATCCGTATCGTATTGGCAAAATTCTTGCAGATCGGTCTTTCCCGTGAACACAATATCGTCCACTAAAAAGAACAGCCGCTGTGCCGTGATGGTGGGGAAAATATTTAACAGATCATCTCGGAATGCGCCGGAAGATTGTGCGATGAAACGGACGGTTGGAAACAACGTTTTCACGTCTTTATACGCTTTGCCGTGTTCCGGCGTGGAAGCATAGTACAACACATGAATCGGAATAGGCGGGGTTAGCAACTCCTGAAACGAAGACAGCAGAGCGTGCAATTGCAAAGCACGATCTTTGGAAAAAACGATCGCTTCCGCACAATGTGGAGATTCCGGATGCGGCTCAGACTGGTGTTTTGCGCGGGCGCGCTGCAACGCAACGCCCGCTTCCAGTTGCGTCAGCAGGCGATCCAGTTCCTTTTTTTCGAGCAGCGTCAAGCTCCGCTTTTTGATAAAAGCGTTCAGCGCCACCCCAAAGGTGTTCAGAACAAACCAGTTTTTTATTGGTGCGAACAATGCCATGCTGTGTCTGTTTTCCTTGGGAAAATCGCAATCATCAGCGAAGTCAAACGTCTATCCTTTTTTCCGCAACCAGAAACATCCGCAAGCGTAAGACTCTGCCTGTAACTGCGCATCGGAGGGCGAAACGATCAGCCCACCTTGTTGCGCGGACGCTGGAATCAACGCAAATTCTTCCACATTAAATCCGGGAAATGCCGCAAGCACCTGCCCTTTGGAATAAACACGGTGCGCATTAAACGCAACGTGTGGTTTGCCAGCCAGGGGTACCACAAACAACAGCGAACCACCCGGCCTGATAACGCGCGAAAGTTCCGCAATAGCCTTCAAATCCCCCTCGGGATCCATCGGGTCGCCATAACGTCCCAGCCCAACATGCTCCACCACGTGCATGCAAGAAAGTGACTCCACACTGTCCGTATCGAAGGGCAGTGCCATCAAGTCTCCGCGTTCGCAGGTCAGGTTTGGCAGTGAAAGCAGAGGTGGACGGTAGTCATAAAAACGAACCGGCACGAAAGCAGACACCAGCGAACAAAAATATAACGAAGAGGAGATATCCACGTGTACCTCAGGTTGAATCCGCTGGACAATACGAGCCGCCCAAGCCGTGTGGTACACATAGTGCCGATCGAATCCGGTATCGGTAGTTTTGTCTTCCAAGCAGGGGTACCAGTTTTTTTTATCCAAAGCAAAACGCCCCGGATGGGCGGACGCTGCATCCAACTGCTGGAACGTGTCGAACTCTTGGCGAAAAGCCGCGCGTTGCCGACGCGGAACCATGATGTGGTGGTGTACCCAATCCAAGGGTGCGGTAAGCAAAGTAGAAAGCGTCATAAATAGCCTGAACGAAGAAGATGCACTGCAACTGCAATTCCGTGGTGGAATATTTACATATTCTCGCCCCCGGTGCATATTTTTACATAATCACGCGCGGATAATTCCAGCGTATAGTGCCGGGTGATAAAATCACGGGGATGAAATTCACTCCGCCGCAACAGGAAGGATTCTAACACGGCATCCCAGTCATTTTCTCCTTTAAAACGCAAACCATTTTCATTGGTTAAAAAAGGACAGGAACTTGCCGGACTGGACTCCGTTCCTGAACGCCACAACCCGCGATCCCACGCCAGTACTGGTACATCGCACGCCCATGCTTCGAATTGCGCAATTCCTTGACTTTCGCTTTCACTGAGAAAAACCAGAGCGCGGGAATTCTGCAAAAACGTCAGGTAATCTGCAGGGGTATAAGAACCATACCGGAGAAGGTGAAAAGACAACTTACGTTGTTTTAGTGTTTGCGTTATCCGCTCTAACAGAGGAGCATTTTCCGGTTCTTGAAATTTGGCATAAACCAGAAAATCATATTGCCGGGTATCTGGTTGCTGGGAAGGTTTCCAGTGGTGCTCATCCACTCCAGCGGGCCATTCCACCAGTTTCCCAGCCAGCACAGGCGCTTTTTCCAAATACATTTGCCTGACCCAGGGGCAAGGGGTAATAACGCAATCAATGGACGGATCGAGCAGAATCCCATTTTCATCCAGCGCAGAAACTACCAAGTTCGGGCCAGCAATCAAACGCCGAATGCACCCATCCTGCTTGGCTTGGATGGCCCAACGTAAGGCGTCAATGCCAGACAACACTCCGACAGTAGATGTTGTGGAAAATTCCGGCGGATTGTATCGGTAAGAAATCCCAGATTGATCTAAACCCCGCAACAAACTGTTGCGCACTGCTGCCGGCCCCCCCATCGTTCCGCGAGCAAAGGGGGAAGGAGGTAGGGACTGGCCACACACCGCGCGTTTAGTACACCGCACAAAATGTTCCATGCGTAATTTCAGCGAGAGCGCCTGTTGTTTCAGCGACAAAGGCGGCTGGGTTAAAATGGTGATGGGAACAGAAGAACGCATGGGAATTAAACTTTTTTCTTTCGAAGCATAATAATTTCGGAAAATGGCAAACGAGCGATAAGGAAGGTTACTCCCCATGCGGCAAAAAAAGCGGTCAGATTCAGCAGTACGTAGGTTGCTATGGATGGCGGTGCTGTTGCAAACGGCTCACACACAAGAAATACAGCCTGGTGGATCAGAAATATCCCCGCAGAATATTTTTGTCCGTAGACAGAAATCTTTTCGAGCGCCTTATTCTTAAAAGTAAAGCGATCCTGCAAAAAAAGGAAGACGCAAGAACACGCAAAGGTGAGATTCAAGACAAGCGGATTTTTATCAACAGACATAGCAATTCCCGCAAACAAAATACAACACACAAATAGAACCAAGGCAAAAAACAAAGGCGCAGACAGTACTTTTTTCGCAGAGTCGCTAACAGAAAATGTTTTATAAAACGCCGCCGAAAGAAGACAGAGCAAACATTGCTGGGCTGGAATAACCGTACCGCCGCCCATTATGTTTTTTGCATCAACCCCGATGAAAAACAGGAGAATACCCAACAACAATAAACGATCAAAAACACGGTGGCGATTAAACACCCAGTGCATTCCGTACAATACGAGCGTGATAAATACCACATCGTATAAAAAATACGCTGGGGAAATTCCCGCGTTACGGATGGAAGAAAAAATATCTGTCATGGAAAGAAGAGGCAAATCAGTCGTATGCTGCCGCAAAATTCCTACCCAATGCCCCCAATTAAAATTGAGTGGCCCGGGAGTAAAATCCACCCGCCTGAACACGACATAAACCAGCGTCCAAAAAACTAAAACCTTAAGCAGTTCCAAGATGCGAGAAAATACACGGGCTGCGCCGTGCTTTTCAATAAATTCAATCGCATGACGCGCAGCCGTTACATAAAAAAACGACATGGCCCATTGAAGCGATAGCCACTTGACTACATCTACGTACGGCCTGTACTCGCCAAGACGCCAATAATAACTACTGTGGTACCAAACAATACAAAAACACCCCAGAAACCGAAACACATCGGTCATGTTGGGTTCCCGTAACGGGACAGACGGGGAAGTGGAAGGGTGAGAGGACATTAAAACTTTTTGCGTTCCACCTTTTACGCCAAACGTGCGGCGATTTTATTACGGATTTTGTAATAGACGCGTCCCGGATGTCGCAAGGCCGTTTTGGCGCGTCGGAGAAAGAGATGCACTCCCTGCGGGTTTTCCTGCTGTTTTTTCCGGCGGAATTCTTTGGCATAGGGTGCCATTTTTGGAATATCAGCGGCATGCGCTTCCTGATGCAAACACAGATACATCGCCAAGTGCTCCTGCTCTTCTTCCGGGCCAACTTCCTTCAACCAACAGTCTTCCGTACTGCGGAAGGTTTTATATCCCCGCTCTTGCAACCACTGCAACGTACGCGCGTAGTTTGGATTCCGATACTGCCGTCCGCGTATCCGGTCGGCAATTTCAATGAACAGTACGGGGTGAAACTTTTTAATGATTCCGTCGGCACCCTCCAACACCCGCTGTTCAAAACCTTCCACATCAATCTTAATAAAATCCACTCGCTCAATAGATTGCTGTTTTACTATGTTATCCAAACTGTCAACATCAATTTCGACCGTGGGTAAAACGGCATTGTCGTTAAAGGAATTATCAAAGGAGGAACCGGTACCCGTAAGATGCAACGTCAGTTTATCCGGGGCATCACTGACACCAACGGGCAATAGAGTAAGACGATTTTCCCAGTTGTTCAACGATATGGTCTGACGCAATGCCCGGCAGCACTCGGGCTGCGGCTCAAAGGCAAATATCCGAGCATCGAGAGCGCAGTCATGCGCAGCCACGAGACTATAAAGCCCGATGTTGGCTCCCACGTCGAAAAACACTTTCACGCGGGGTAAAAAATATTTGACCAAATGTACGTCAAACTCTTCCGGGATGAAACCTTGCACCATGTGAAAAGCAATGCTCGCCTGATTTTCCAGATCGCCAGCCTGAAGATAACCCAATGGGGAAACGCCGTAGGGAATGCGCTGAGAGGATTCGTCCAACTCGGCGCTTGGAACGTTACAAAGTCGCTTGTAAACACACCCTAATTCGCGCACGCACGCAGCGAGAGAATGATC
>DNPO01000379.1:0-3154 GCA_003501375.1 Candidatus Sumerlaeota bacterium
GTCATGCCACCGCACTCCAAAGGGGCCATGTCGCGACTTTGCAGTTTTCCCAAACGGACCTTTGCTTTTACCTCTTTTCCTGCGGATTTTCTTTTTTCGGAGGCACGCATACTGGCAAACGTTTGAACAAAGCTGCGGGTGATTTTTCAAACTCCTGTACCAGCGTTTCAGCATCCAATTTATCCTTCCAATTGGACTGCTTACTAACGAATTCCAGCAGGTTATCCGAATATTTCTTCACATCCTCCTCTGTCAAGGCCCCAGACAATTCAATCTGGTTCATCTTTTGTTCCGAATCGCCAATCTGGAAACTGATTTCACGCTGCGATTGCCGCATGCTAACCGGGGGTGGAGACCACAGAGTTGTGGCGGGAGACACTTTTTTTGCATCGATTCCCTCCGATGGCAAACATTTAAAAATTCTTTCCCAGAAAATAGCCCGGACCTGGGGCGCTTCTTCAGGAGCAACGGGGATGTGAAATTGAAATGCGGAACCATCAAGCGTTACCCATTGATGTTTTTTGTTTTGGGTTAATTGGATTGTTTTCGGAATCCGCTTGCTCTCCTCATCGGAACACCCAAAGTTATCATTTCGTTCCGCCGCTATTGCCGCATTGGCCAGAGAGATTAGTTTGCGCACTCCCCGGAATCGCACGATCTGGTACGCAAACAAGCGGTTCGTATGCGTTTCACGGAAAAACCCGCCAAAACGAACTTCATAGTTTTTGGCCAGGTACTGCGCCGATGCGTATGCTTCCGGTTTTTCCTTCTTGTCTTTTTCCGCGCGTTGCAATGATTCTTCCAGCATGGGCTGTGAAATCCCATAATTCGAATCCACAATGCATGCCTCCCCCTGATCGACCAAAGTATCGTTCAACTCCTTTAATGCATTGGCAATCTGTTCCGTTTCTGATTGGGTCGAATAAGGGTTGTCCCCAAAAGACAGGAAGGGCCTGTGGATTTTTAGCGTGGAGGACGTGGGGTCAGAAGGTGGCGGCGGTGGTTTAATTCCCGCATAAATCCCATCGTAAACCACTAGCACATACAGATCACTCCCAAAAGTAGAACGAGCAAAGTAGTAGTTGATCCCAAGAAAATGGTAAGCCGGGCATCCCGTTGTGAACAACAAGCCAGCCAGCAGTATCAACCACCCGATGACGTGAACCCCTGTTTTTTTGTGCATGTGAAAACGCTCCTTTGTTTTTGGGGCATACGCCCAAAACGGTGAAATTGTCGCAAATTAAGAGGCCGTTGTCAACATCTCTGTTTTTCCTTTGAGAAATGGCAATATTATAGCATTTTCACGTTGAAAATGTCACACTTATCGTGAAAACATTGCAGTTCATCCTGAAAGGATGGGACATACGATAGCCGGGGGTAAGCGAAGCGCAACCCCCGGTTGCGGTCAAAAAAAAGATGCACCCTGAAAGGGTGCGACAGCATACCAAGACGTACAAAAATGGGGATGCACGGTAAATGTCGCACCCTTTCAGGGTGCATAAGGCCCAAATTCTACCGGGGGTTGCGCTTCGCTTACCCCCGGCTATCGTATGTCTCATCCCTGCGGGATGAACTACAACGGCACAAGCGTATATGGCATTTCAATGGGAAAATGCTCTAATGACCATAAAAAAACCGCCGGGAAACTTGCGTTTCCCGGCGGCAGAACTACGGACTACTAACCAAGCAACGGATTACTCCGCGCCCGGACCCTTGGTCGAGCAGGCATCCAGCCCGGCCAGTTTGGTGTACAGGTCGAACTTGGCGGAAACCAGTTTGTCTGCCTTGTCCATCATCTCCTGCGCATGTTCCGGGTTCATCTTCTTCAACTGTTTGAAGCGGTTTTCCTTCGCTGCGAAGTCACTGTACTTGGCCGTCGGAAGTTTGCTGTCGAGCTGCAAGGGGTTCTTGCCCTCGTTCTTCAGATCGGGGTTGTAGCGATACAGGATGCAGTGACCGGAAGCAACGGCTTCCTTCTGGTTGTTCAAGCCTTGCTCCATGTTGATGCCCTGCGCAATGCAGTTGGAGTAGGCAATGATGAGCGACGGACCGTCATAGGCTTCCGCCTCGGCGAAGGCTTTGACGACCTGAGTCGGGTTAGCGCCCATTGCAACGGTTGCGACGTAGATGTTGCCATAGGTCATGGCAATCATGCCCAGGTCTTTCTTCATCAGTTGCTTGCCGGAGGAGGCGAACTTCGCCACGGCACCCAGCGGGGTGGACTTGGAGGCCTGGCCACCGGTGTTGGAGTACACTTCGGTGTCCACGACGAGGATGTTGACGTTGCGGCCAGAGGCAAGGACGTGATCCAAGCCGCCGTAACCAATGTCATAGGCCCAGCCGTCGCCGCCGATAATCCAGACGGATTTCTTAACCAGGTAGTCGGCAAGGGAGACAAGTTGTTTGGCCTTTGCGTGGTCGTTGTTACCCAACATGGCTTTCAACTTGGCAACGCGCTCGCGCTGTTGTTCAATGCCGGTTTGCGTGGTCTGATCAGCGGTTTTGATCGCTTCGAGAACGGAAATCAATTCGGCGTTCTTTTTGCACTCATCGCAAGCAAGCATTCCGTCGATCAGTTCGAGCGCAAAGCCGTTGAACTTGTCCACGGCCAAACGCATACCCATACCGAACTCGGCGTTGTCTTCGAACAGGGAGTTGGCCCAGGAAGGACCACGTCCGTCCGGACGCGTGCAATAGGGGGTGGTGGGCAGGTTGCCGCCATAGATGGAGGAGCAACCCGTGGCGTTGGCGATCATCGCACGGTCACCGAACAACTGGCTCATCAGTTTGATGTAAGCCGTCTCGCCGCAACCCGCGCAGGCGCCGGAGAACTCGAACAGCGGACGAGCGAACTGGCTACCCTTGACGGAGGACTTGTTGTAGGTACTCGGATCGGGATCGGGGATATTCATGAAGAAGCCGAAGTTTTCGGCTTCCGTGTGGCGGATCGGCAACTGTGTAACCATGTCGATAGCGCGATGTCCGGTTTCCTTCTTCTCGGCGTCTTTCTGACGCGCGGGGCAGTTGAACACGCAAACGCCGCAACCCGTACAATCTTCGGGAGCAACCTGCACGGTGAACTTCAAGCCGGCAAATTCCTTGCCCTTGGCATCGGCTGCCTTGAACGTGGCGGGAGCCTTGGCGACATAGGAGG
>DNPO01000379.1:3477-6019 GCA_003501375.1 Candidatus Sumerlaeota bacterium
TGGATGCAAAGGTCTTTGTCCCACTGCGGAACCGTGGTGGCAATGTTGCGTTTTTCGAAACGGGTCGTGCCAACGGGCCAGGTACCATCAACCGGCATGGCGCTAACGGGTAACGCATCGCCGTGCTGGCTCATGATAGTTGCGGTAACCTTCTGGACAAACTCGGGGGCGCAAGCGGGAACTACCGGGGGCATGACGCTCTTGCCAGCGGGGCGACCGGGGTATTTGACTTCCTGCAAGGCGGCAACTGCGCCGTCCACAGCCTGCCAGTTCTTCTGAACCACTTCATCACCCTTGCGGCCATAGGTTTTCTTGATGGCCTTCTTCAGGTATTCAATGGCTTTATCCTGCGGCAACACGCCGGAAATGGCGAAGAAGCAGGTGGACATGATGGTGTTGATGCGACCGCCCAGGCCCAGGCTCTGCGCCAGTTTGATGGCGTCGATCACGTAGAACTTGATTTTCTTGGCAATGATCTGCTGCTCGATCTCGTCGGGCATTTGATCCCAGACTTCGGCTGCGGAGAAGGGGCTGTCCAAAAGGAAAACCGCGCCGTCTTTCGCATTGGCAAGCAGGTCGTATTTCTCCAGGAAGGAGAAGTTATGGCAAGCTACGAAGTCCGCATTGGTGCAAAGATAGGGGCTGCGGATCGGGTCGGGGCCAAAGCGAAGGTGGGAAATGGTGATAGCGCCCGCCTTCTTGGAGTCGTACACGAAGTAACCCTGCGCGTAGTTATCCGTTTCGTTACCGATGATCTTGATGGCGTCTTTGTTTGCGCCAACCGTACCGTCGGAACCCAAGCCGTAGAACATGGCTTCGAAGCGCCCGGTGTGCTCAATCTTGAAGTCGGGAGTGGGAATGCTGGTGTTCGTAACGTCGTCCGTGATACCGACGGTGAAGTGATTCTTGGGCTTGTCGGAAACCAGGTTGTCGAAAACGCCCTTGACCATTGCGGGGGTAAACTCTTTGGAACCGAGACCGTAGCGTCCGCCCAGGACGCGCGGGTAACCACCTTCCATCCACTTCTCGGACTGGGCTTCGCCAATCGCGGTGCGGATAGCCATGTACAACGGCTCGCCAATCGCGCCGGGTTCTTTGGTACGGTCAAGCACGGCAATAGCCTTGACAGTCTTGGGCAGTGCGGCGATGAAGGACTTGGTGTCGAAGGGGTTGAACAAACGGATTTTGAGCAGACCAACCTTCTGGCCCTTCTTGGTCAGGTAATCAACGGTTTCGTGAGCGGTTTCGCAACCGGAACCCATGAGAACGACAACGGCTTCCGCATCGGCTGCGCCGACATATTCCACTAACTTGTACTGACGGCCCGTGAGGCCAGCCAGTTTGTCCATTTGTTTCTGGACAATGCCGGGGACGGCATCCATGTATTTATTGACCGTTTCGCGACCCTGGAAGTAAACGTCGGGGTTCTGGGCGGTACCGCGAATGGCAGGATGATCGGGGGTAAGACCGCGTTGACGATGCGCGAAAACCAATTCGTCCGGGATCATCTTGGCAATGGTTTCGCGATCCAACTGAACAATCTTCTGAATTTCGTGCGAGCTGCGGAAACCGTCAAAGAAGTGAATGAACGGAATGCGGGATTCCAGCGTGGCGGCCTGAGCCACCAGCGCCATGTCGCCGATTTCCTGAACGCTGTTCGCGCCCAGCATGGCAAAACCCGTCATACGGGTGGACATAATGTCGGAGTGGTCGCCGAAAATGGAAAGTCCCTGCGCGGCGATGGCACGGGCAGAGACGTGGAAAACGGTAGAGGTCAATTCACCGGCGATTTTGTACATGTTCGGGATCATCAGGAGAAGCCCCTGAGAAGCCGTGAACGTGGTGGTCAAAGCGCCAGAGGTAAGCGATCCGTGAACTGCGCCAACCGCGCCACCTTCAGACTGCATTTCGACAACATCGGGAATAGTACCCCAGATGTTCTTGACACCGGCGGAACTTAGTTCGTCGGCGGTTTCGCCCATGTTGGACGAGGGGGTGATGGGGTAGATGGCGCAGACTTCGTTCGTGGCATGGGCGACGTTGGCTGCTGCTGTGTTACCGTCGATCATTACCATGTTTTTCTTGGTTTCTTCAGCCATGGGTATGGTCTCCTTGAGATTTGTCCGGCATGGGGCGCGTTGCTCTATGGTGGGAGGCGCTGCCCAATCATACCAGTATAATTGGGGTGAGGGGCGGAACAGAACACGCGATTTTTATGATGAAAACCAGTGTCCTAACCCCCCAACGTTTTACAATCGTTTATGGTCTCATTTGACACCAGAAAAGTCAAAAGGATTTTTCCAGACCTAACGGATGTCTATCCAGGGGATAGGTTTTTAAAACTGGCATTTGCCCCGCGTTCGTTTTAAGATGACACACCTTCCGCCAAATGTTTGCGGGGATCCATCTTATTCCAACAGGCAGGATTGTCTTACATGAGTGAAATGCAGTTGAACGAAAAACACATTGCAAAAATCGCGACGGAGTTGACCCTGCGCGCGCAACAAGTGAACGCGGTCGCAACGCTGCTGTCCGAGGATGC
>DNPO01000432.1 GCA_003501375.1 Candidatus Sumerlaeota bacterium
TGGCGCTCAAATCGGTACAACACCCGCAGAACAATGTGGAAAAAACTTTTGAGAATCACTCTAAAAAGATAGAGATTCTGTAATGCGCCCACGAACTTGCAGACAGCGCGAATTGACATCGAAAACAAAAACTGGGGTTGTTTCTACAAGCCCCTTTGCAAAGTACGTTGCCGTTGCTTCGATGCAACTACTCAGCATCAGGTCGGAACGCGAGGTATCTTCTTGGAGTGCGCCAGCAATCAACAAATTACCCGACGCATTCAGCGCAAATCGCGGCGTGTAATTTCCTGATACGCCGGAAGAGAAGTAGAGCGTTTTGGAACTGGAGTCGTAAGTAATGGGTGCGGTCACAGTGTAAGTGAAGGCGCTGTTTTCTCGCACCGATCCGCTCAAGCGCCATGCGCCATTCCAGGTCACCGTGCTGACCCGGGTTCCGGCTATCCAGATTTCCAAGAGTGTGCCACTGTTGCGATGTCGCAGAAAAGTTTGTGCATCATAGGCCCAGCACGTTGGGCCGGCTAGAAAAAAACGGATGTTGTATTGCAACAAATGAGGCTCGGGTACGGAGACGCTTTGTACCTGTCCAGCATCCAACGCGAGTGGAAAGAGTGCTTCCTGAATGCGCACTTGATCCTGCGCTTCCAATGCTGCGGCGCTGAAGGGTGCATGCAGCGTGATGAATTCTGAGCGGAAACCGTAGCGTGCAATTAAAAAATCGCCCAAGTCGAGTGGCACACTGTGGTTGCCGTGATTGTGCCAGTACAGGCGCAACGAAGCATGCGTTTCCGCATCAGCATCCGTTTCGTCCGAAACCACCGCGTTGGAATAGGTTGATTTCCGGGTACCGCTGTAGACGGTGCTTTCCGAAAAATCACAGCCGTAACGGAGGTGAATGCCGCTGAGCAATTTTGTGTTGGCTGTTCGTTCGAGGGCTACCGAATCGCCGCGCAAAATGTTGTCTTGGTTGAACGTGAAATCGGGATTGTCCAGCGAACCGTTGGTAGATTCAAAGTGTAAGGCAATACGTCCACCGGAGCAAACCAGTTGACACCGCGCTTCGAGCAGCAACCGTTCCAGAATCGTTTGGAGTTTTTTAGGCGTGCCGATCACGTTGGAAAAAACATAGCCCAGCGCGGTCAAGGCGGTTGCCGCTTCGGTGAACGAGTCGCTATCCAGACGTGTGGTATCCAAGTCCATTGCGTCAGACGCGGTAAGAAAATAGCGGAGGATGTCTGCTGGGTTTTGCAACAGGACGCTGTCCTTTGTCATTCCCTCCACCTCGGCGCTGATGACGTGCGACACGTCCGCTTCGCCCGGCCAGCGACTCATCACCACTTTCGTTACGGTTTTTTCGTTCCAAACCTCGGTTGTTACCGACCAGAGCGAAGTGGACAGCAGGTCGCCACTCACGGAAACATTGCGCACGGCCTGGCAAGTGTGTTGCGCCACCGCCCATTCAAACCCGTTGGTTGGCCTCCAACGTCCGACGGCAGTTACCAGGTGCGCCACCGCTTCGGAACGCGATAGTGGCGCGGACGATGTCCCGAGCGTTTTATTAGTACGATCCAGTGCGGTATAGGTGATCAGTTCCTCGCCGATTTGCACCGTTCCCGCATCAGGTAAATCATTGGTGGAAGTGACGTAAATAATGGTGTCAGTTTTTCCGATTGCTTTGGATAAATAAAACAACCCACCCATGCGCCATGGTAACAACGCGACCTGTCCCGGTGCGCCAAAAATAACGGGCAGCATTTTTCCCTCAGCGCTGCCGTGCAACTCCGGGATTTCCCAGCCAGTCAGTTCGTTTCCGAAGCGGCGAATTCCGCGCGCAGTAAGCGCATCGACGCATTCGAGTTCCAGCGCAAAACGCGAAACCGTTGCTTTGTCGATCATGCCCCAGAAAAAGGGAATGCGGTCAGATAGTTGTGCCGCACCACTGTCGTCTAGCAAGAGTAGTCCCCACTCGACCTCCAACCCTTCGGGCGATTGCGCGTCTAACAGGGTGCGCACGGAAGCGGTTGTGGCATCGTCCAAGGCCAGGGAAATTTCCAGTTTGGATGCGGCCATTTTTACCGCAGGTATGGCGGAGGGTTCTGGTGGAGTTTGCGTTAGTTTACCCGGCGTTAACAGCGAGTACGAAAGGGTGGCGTCGCCCACCGTAATTGCGCGGTGGGTATAGTGCCGTACGCCGTCTGCCCAATAGATCGACAAAACCCATACGGCATCCTGTCCCTGGCGGGCCGCTTCCGATTTTGCCAACGAAGAAAGGGTGCGCATCAGGCATACCCCCCTTCTTGCAGCACCGCCAGCGGCAGCGACAGATTGATGCTTTTGACGCAAGTATCCACCTCTTTAAAATCGGCGTCCAGCAAGCGCACACGTGCGACTTCGCCATTTTCGGATACCCAGGTGAATTCGTCGAGTCCGCTCCGTACTGCCGTGTCCAACCAAGCGCGAAAAACATTAAAGGATGAAAGGGGCAGTGCGTGGAACGACAGGGTTTGCTGATGTGTTGGGTCCGCCGTGCGCACCGGCCAGAGTGCTCCGCCCACGGCGCGTTCCACCACCATGCCATTTTGGTATGTCGTGTGTGACGAACTCTCCAAAACGCGGGACCATTGGAAGGCATAACTTGGTCGCCACAGCGTGGCGGCAACGGTCTTGGTTATTTTTAACGGCAGGCTTACTTCCAAAGACGCGGTATTTACCTGGAGTACCACGCCAAGATATTCCAGCCCGGCTCCGCTTTCGGCGCAAAAAATCCGGTCGCCCACCGCAAAGTCAGAGGGCGTATCAATCGGTAGCAATTGGCTGCCTGCCGACGCTGCCTGCGTGAGATTCCGCGCAAGCGTTTTACCTTTGGCAAAAAAGGGTTTCATCATAAGAAAAGTTCCTGGCACAACGGGGATAAAGACAGCGGCGCATCAGGCGCAACGGTCTTTATTGTGCCAAGAACGAAGAAAACGGGAATTCCCTTGGGGGAACCTAATGGGACAAAACAGGCAATAGGTAAACCCTCGGACAGATCAGTCGGATCAGACCGATCTGTCCGAGGGTTTACCTGTTGCCTGCTCCCTCGTTTTACCCAAGAAAAAAGCACGCGAAAACCAGAGAAAAAACAGGATTCGCCAAGGGATTCAGAAGCCGGGTTGGGGCTATAACCTCCCATGTTCGGACGCAGAAGCCCGTTTGCCTCCGCACGGGAAGCCGAACAAAAATCCCCCTACAAAAGGAAGAGAGAAAAATGGAAAACACCCTACAACTTTGCAGAGTCTGGCGCGTGGCGAAAGAACTGGACGTGTCGAAAAAACGGGTCTATCAGATGGTACAGGAGGGAAAAGTCGAAGCCATACGGCTTGGGCCGCGTTCCATGCGCATTACGCGAGAAAGCATTGATGCGTTCGTTGCCAATGGCCGCAAGAGCAATCGGGAGGAACTGGGCCTGAATTACCGACGCCCCAATGCGCGCAAATTGACGCCTACCATGGCGGCAATTGCAGCCAGCGGAGCATAAATTACCTGATCGCGCCCTTTCCCTTTGTCTCTTTTCCTGTTCCGCGGGCGCATTTCCTTGCACTTGATGGCATCTGCCCGAACGCACTGCGTTTGCGCTGTTCACAGCCTGTGCATAACGTTGTGTATAACTGGGCGCAGGTTCATATTTTGTGCGTCTTTAGGAGTAAGGTGTGCATATCTTGACCTTTTGCACGGGTTATGCACAGGTTTTACCCCGAATTATGCACAGGCCAGTGTGCAAAAAAAGTAATAAACCTCGCACGCTCACGAAGGCGCAGCACGCAGAGAATTGCAAAAAAAACAGACAGGATTTACAAGATGAACAAGATTTAAACCAACTTAAATCTTGTCAATCTCGTAAATCCTGTCTTATTTTTTGTTATTCGTTGTTCTCCGCGTGTTTTGTGTTTGGTGGGTATTACACGCTCACCTTCATGTCGCGGGCTGCTTTGGTTTCGTCCAGGCGCCCCACTGGTGTGTTCTTCGGGAAGTCATGGAACGCTTCCGGGTTCGTCTCCGCAAGTTTTGCCAGTTCGATCATGACCTCGATGAACTCATCGAGCGTTTGTTTCGACTCGGTTTCGGTCGGCTCGATCATGATGGCTTCCTTGACGTTCAGCGGGAAGTAAATGGTCGGAGCGTGCATGCCCTTGTCCAGCAGAGCCTTCGCAATGTCCAGCGCGTGTACGCCGTTTGCCGCCTGGCGCGCGGCGCTGATAACGAACTCGTGCAGGTTGTCCTGTGGACAGGCGATGTCGTAATAATCTTTCAAGCGCGTGCGGATATAGTTGGCGTTGAGCACGGCGTTTTCACCCGCTTCGATGATGCCTTCTTTTCCGAGGAGGAGAATGTACGCATACGCCTTGAGCAGCACGCCAAAGTTACCGTAAAACGGCGCAATGTAACCAATCGAATACGGCTGGTCGTAATCGAGCGCAAACGTGCCATCGCTACGACGCACCACGCGGCTGATCGGCAGGTAGGGTTTGAGGAATTCCTTCACGCCCACCGGGCCAGCGCCGGGACCACCGCCGCCATGCGGCGTGGCGAAGGTTTTGTGCAGGTTGATGTGCATTACCTCGAAGCCCAAATCGCCGGGACGCGCCTTGCCAAGAATCGCATTCATATTCGCGCCGTCGCAGTACATGAGTGCGCCTGCTTTGTGGGCAAGATCGGCGATTTCGTGGATGTGCGGGTAGAACACGCCCAGCGTGTCCGGGCAGGTGAGCATGA
>DNPO01000277.1 GCA_003501375.1 Candidatus Sumerlaeota bacterium
ACGTTGATCTCGCCACCCAGCGTGGGCAGCAATTTCGGAATATCAATCCCCTCGTTCTTGGCCAATTCTTCCAGGCCCTTTTCCATATCCGCCAAGGCGGCTCCGCCCCCGATGTTCATCACCAGTCCACGGATCAGTTCCCAGGTTGCCATTTCGTTGACGTCAGCACTGTACAACAAAACGGTGCCGGACGAAGCGCGATCCAATATTTTCAGCGCGTGCGGCGCGTCGCCGAGCAGCGCCATGTATCCTTTATCTTTGCCCGCCGTGTTGTTCAAAAACATTTTGGTGCGGTACAGTCCACCGTCAGGAATCGAACTGATGCCCACATCTTGCAAACCATACAACCCCAGCAGGTCAATCACACGGTCGGTAATCTCCAACCCGCGTTCAACTTCGACCGCATCGGGCATGCCTTTGATGGAATTGCGAACGCTTTGCATCTCCTCCTTGAGCACATCCTGGAGATCGGCGTACAGATAGAAGGAACCACCTGCATCAAGCAAATTTTCCTGCGCGGCAAAAAAGCGAGGATTGGCTCCGTCTTTGGGTACGGACGGAGATGGTGTAGATTTCGCCTCAGCAACAGCGGGGGAGGCAACGGCAGCCGGAGCGGAGGTTGATACCGCCTGTTCCGATTTCTTTTCTGGAGAGTCTTTTTTCTCGCAAGCGATGCTCAGCAGGAGCAAAAGCCCGAGGCTGACAAGCGCCAGACGCGGCAAAAACAAGTGGTTCCGTTTCTTCATGGCAAAGGTTCCTTTGACTGGTTGGCGTACCTGGCAACGTTGATGGGAAATGGGGGATTCTCATTGACGTTGTAAGTTGCATGCACTGTAAGTCAAGTGTTGCTATTCTGCAAGTGAATCTTTCACAACGGCGGGTATTTCTCGATAAAAAAATTGGCTTCTCACGAATCACCCCGGAAGGAAACAACACCAAGTTGTATCTTGGCATCGACGTGTCCAAGAACTCGATTGATGCCGATCTGCTGCCGCGCTCGGCAAGAAAAAATAGCGGGGGGGGATTCTCTCCGCAAGGAAGCGCTGAGGGAGGTTTTTTCAGCGCGATTCCGCAACCGTATTTGTTTTTTCTAATACCACTTCTGGCGCGGCAACAACTTTAGTTCCAGCAATCAAATCATGCAGCGCGCGGTTATCGCTCCGAACCGCAGCGCACAACATGTCGACACCCATAAGGACATCCGCTACATTGTAACCCCTTCCCGGAGTTAGCGTATGCGCAATGATCGAGTACAGCGCAAGCGCCAGAATCGGAATTTCTCGTGAAAGCACTTCCTGTAACCGCACTGGGCTGCCATCTAATTTGCATACTTTTATTTTCTGGTGTTTCTTCCCCAACGTTTGCCCGTCGCGGTTTTGCATGTACACATAGTACACAAACATCGCCAATTCCATCACAACACTAACCGCAATCCCAACGCCCATCGGGATCATTTTGGCTTGAGCCAGCAAACATATGGGAGCAACCACCAATGCGAATGGCAAACTATCTAGAAAACGGGCAACCCAGCGTTTTGTCAGGTCCACTGGCATCGGATCAACAGGCATTGGCTTTTCCATTTACCACACTCCTTGAGCGAATGTATCGCAGATGTATAGGCGATACCTCACCAACGCATGCATTATCTGTAGATTCGCTGCGTATTTCCAGAGAATTTTTCGCAGTCTTGACATTCCGGCACGGTCTGTAGGATGATTGCCCGCGCTGTAAAATCTGCGTTTCAGGAAGGCAAAGAGGAAAACATCAGAATGCTGGAACACATACATATCATCATCTATTTAATTGCTGCTGCTCTGGTGGCGGCAACGGTTGCACGGTTGCTGCGTGACAAGAAGCGTCGTGCCGCAGCGCCCCCTCCGGCGCAAAGCGCAAAGCCAGCCTTGCTGAATTTTACAGCAGCGGTGTGTGTTGCGGTCAGCATTCTGGGAACGGCAGGATTGTTTTTTCAGGGACAAGCGCTGATCGCTTTGCGCGTGTTGGCCTGCGTGATTTTTGCCCTGTCGGCAATGGATGCGGGTGTGGCAATCCGGCGTTGGTACGAAAATATTTTGGAGAAGCCCACCGTGCGGCGCAGCGAATTCATCCTGCCCGGCGTAGCGGCATTGATTGGTTTTCTCGCGTTGGAGTTCACTGTTAGTCTGTGCGGAATTCCCGGAGGCAAGGACAGCGCCCTTGCCGTGGACTACCCGGTACATGGGGAATGGAAAGTAGTCACAGGCGGACCAACCGCATTAACCAATTATCACCATAACAACCCAGTTGCGCAGAACAGTGCGGTGGACATGGTGCGCTCGCAAGGCGCAAGCGAAGGGGAAACGATTTATGCACCCATCGATGGCGTTGTTTCCAAAGCCGTTGGAGATCGTTCCCCCGGCGGTGCCGAACCTGAAGGAAACATTGTTATTATCAAAGATGCCAAAGGGATCGAAATCTGGTTGGCACATTTGCAGCAAAATTCACTGTTGGTGCAGGCAGGCGATTCCGTAAAACGTGGGCAGGCGCTGGCCAAGTGTGGCGCAACGGGGAGTGCGGATGTCGCGCATCTGCACATCCACGCGCAAAAAGATAACCAGCCCGTCCCCTTGCTCTTTGGCCCTGCGAAAAAATTCCTCCTGCGCAATGCCCTTTTCCAAACCACCCCCTAACAGCAAAACCTTGGAGGCTCTGCCTCCAAACCTCCGCTGGGGAAAGCATTCCCCAGACCCCGCGAACTTATAAAAACCAGCCCCCCCATCTGAGCGGGTTGTT
>DNPO01000453.1:0-1565 GCA_003501375.1 Candidatus Sumerlaeota bacterium
CCCTTGCCCATGCCGGGCAAAAAAACGACCGGGAATTCCAGTCCCTTGCTCTTATGAACGGTCATCACGCGCACCGCATCCATGCCCTCGAAGAACGGCGATGCCGCGCCGTAATCACCCTCCTGCTCGCGCAACTGATCGACGAAGCGCAGGAACCGCACCAAACCACGCCGCGAAAAGTGATCGAATCGCCCGGCGATTTCCTGCAAACGGAGCAGGTTGGCACGACGGCGTTCTCCATCACTCAGCCCCAGCACGAGCGTGGGATAATCGGTCTCCGCATAGATATCGGACAACAAATCCGCCAGCGATTGACGCCGCGCACGCGTCCGCCATTGCTCGATGCGGTTGATAAATTCGGCCGCTTTGGGGTTCGTCTCCGCCGCTGCGCGGAAGGCCTCATGAAAAAACCGAGTGGGTTCCCCCTGCCGCACCTGAAGCAGTTCCGTCTCCGTCCAGCCCTCCAGCGGCGAACGCAGCACCGCTGCCAGCGACACGTCCTGCAACGGATTATCGAGCAACGTGAGGAAGTGCAAAATGTCGCGCACCTCCTGCGCTGCTAACAAACCGGTTCCGTAATCGGTGAAGGCGGGAATACCGAGCCGGTGGAAAATGGACACGAACGCATCGGCCCAGCCCTGCATGGAACGCAGGAGCACCACCACATCTTTGAAGGCAAACGTACCGCTCATCTCTAAAATCTTGCGCCCCACCAGAAACGCCTCGCGTTCCGCCACCCGTGCATCCGCCAAAGAATCTTCGTTGCCGATCGGGAGATCGGCGTTCCCGGGATCGCCAATCTCCTGATTGGCAACCTCACCAGATTTCTCCAACACATGCAACTCCACATGTCCAGCGCCCTCTGGCGAAAAATCGCCCCCCGCAACCAACGCCGCGTCCGCATCGTAATCCAACCCGGCAGACGCCTTGGTCATCATCGCTTCAAACAACCGGTTCACCGTCTGCAAAATTTCCGGGCGGCTGCGGAAGTTGCGACTCAGGTTGATACGCGCCGTGCTGCCGTCCGAGTTACTTACCGCAGGAAAGCCAAAATACTTCTCTAGGAAAATTTCCGGCGCAGCCTGGCGAAACGCGTAAATGCTCTGCTTCACATCGCCCACCATAAACAGGTTGCGCGAACGCGTCGCATCCGCCCGACGCGATACCAGCGCCAGAATCGCATCCTGCGCATGGTTCACATCCTGATATTCATCCACCAGCACGTAGTCAAATTGCTCCTGATACAACAGCGCGATTTCCGACGGCCCGCCTTCCGACGAACGCAACAGTCGCAAACACCGCTGCTCCAAATCCTGAAAATCCAGCGCGCACCGCTGCTTCTTCGCCGCTTGATAATCCGCCTCGAACTGATCCATCAAATCGAGCAACAGATGCACCGATGGCGCAGAAGCCGCATGGACAGCGCACGCCTGCGAAGGCAACAATGCCGCAACGCCGCCCAAAAGTTGCTTGCGCAACAGATCATCGCGAAAACCATCCAGTTTCTCCTTGAGCGCAGGACGGTCCGGGTGTGCATCCTTTCGCGAAGCGGCTGGCATCCGCTC
>DNPO01000453.1:1923-4132 GCA_003501375.1 Candidatus Sumerlaeota bacterium
CAAAAACGCATTGATCCACGGTAACAACTTCGGGTCTATCCGTATTGCCGCCTCAGACGCCTTGGACAAACCGGTTTCCAGAGAACGCAACAGCGGCAGAACGCTCCCCTTCCACTCGGCAAACCAGAAGTGTTCTGCAAAATCCAACTCGCGACCCGTACCGTCGTCGTTCAGGGGATACGCGGAACGCACCGCATCCATCCAACCATTGGGATTATCCAGCGAGGTCAGAAACGCATGCAACCGCAACATTTGCTGCCGCGCCAACACGGCGGGGTTCGCCCCGGTAAAGGACTCCATCCACTCGACAAAAATTGGGTACGACGCGCGTTCCGAGCGGTCAAACTCTTTCTTTAAGAGTGCGTCAGCGGTTTCCGTGCGCAGCAGCACCGCCTCTTCCTCGTTCAGAATCGCGAATTCCGGGTCTACCTCTGCACGGTGAAAGTATTGCCGCAACACCCTATTACAAAAAGCATGGATGGTCGAAATCTGGGCGTGATCCAGCAACAGCAACTGCCGTCGAATCCGGTCATCATCCGGCGACGCCTGCAAACGCTCGCGCAACGCATGCGCAATCTTCTCGCGCATTTCCGCCGCTGCGGCCTCGGTAAACGTTACCACCAGAAACTTATCCAACCCGCACGGCGCATCGGGGTTGAGCGCCAACCGAATCACGCGCTCGACCAATACGGCGGTTTTGCCTGCCCCCGCGCTGGCGGAGACCAGCAAATCGCACTGGGTGGTTTCGATGGCGGCGGCTTGTTCGGGGGTCCAGTTTGGCATGGGAAGCAGTAAAACACGACCCGTAGCGCCAGTCAAGCATCAGATTTTTTTTGCTCCAGCGTAAAATAATCCGTGAAATCTCAAAAAAGCATGCCATACTATGGCGGAAACACTTGAACCCACTGGCTGGGTTCCTCAGCGCTCGCCGGAGTACACCCCCATGACCAACAAATACCCGTTCCTCTCCATCCCGCTCTTTCTGCTTGGCCTACTGGCCACTCCCCTTTTCACCGCGACAGCCGCGGAACCGCTGCCCTCCACGGACGCAGCGTGGACCACGCAAACGCTCTCCGAAATAGAATCGCTCTACGCCCGCAACGGCTGGGTGCTCCCTGAAAGCGGCCTGATGTTCTACCAAGAAGGTAACGAAACCTCTCGCACCATTTCCCTGGCACCTGACTGGGTAGAAATGCCGGGAATGAATCTTCGCCTCTATACCGACAAGCCCCAACTGAAAGAGTTGCCCGGTGAACCGTTCCTCGATGTGGACAAAACACCGCGTCAGCGCGTCTGGTGGAAATATCCCGTTTACGCTGTGGTCGGTGCACCGCGCGACCTCGTAGATGGATTCTTTGGAGGCGTTGGAAAACTCCCCCTTTTCAACCTGCCGCTCACGGGCGTAATGTACGAAGTGGTTCCTACGCAAGTAGTTTTCCGCCACTGGAGCGATACGCACCGCTGGCTCGGCCTGCGTAACCACAACGCGCACGGCTGGATCGACAGCGAGGAATGGGGCTTCTTCTCCAACGCCCACAACATGGGCCTGACACGCGAGGACATTGCGGAAAAAGAACGCCGCACCAAACAAAACGTTGTGCTGCAAGCCAAACTGAAAGAAACCAATCAGTCGATCATCGACCAAAACCGCGCCGCCGAAACCAAACGTGAAGCGTTGTTGGCAGAAGCAATGGCGTCCTTCCAAAAACGTGATTTCCGCGACGCCGCACGGCGCTTGCATTTCTTGGTCAAGGTGGATCCGCTGAATCAGTCCGCTCGTTCATTGCTGGCAGCATCACTTATTGCGTTGCCAGCAGATGCGACAAGCGACGGTTGGAAACGCATGATGATTTCACGCCTGCTGCAAACGCACTCACAGGGCATGATGATGGAAATCAAACAGTCGTTGTTACCGCTTGTCGCATTGCCCGATACACGCACCAATGCGCTGACTTATTTAGTTTGGATCAACGCTCGTTTGGGTAACCTGAAAGAAGCACGTGAAACAGCAATGGCGCTGAGAACACCTGCGGTGGAAAAAAACCAAAAATAAAACCGTATGACAGGCAGAGGAGTAAAGACAACCAAGAGGGGTGCCTTTTCAAGGCGTGATTCCAGGCATTTGATTCCATAGTGCATCAAATTCGGGGGCTATTTCTCTGAAGGCCTCAGCCACCGCAGGGTCAAAATGCGTTCCGATGCTCTCCTG
>DNPO01000322.1:0-2436 GCA_003501375.1 Candidatus Sumerlaeota bacterium
TTTCAAGCATCCCTACGGGACGCAGATGATTGTTATCCCTCCCCCGCCGCTAAAGCGGCGGGCTAAATCCATACCGTCCCTCTGGGACGAAAACAAAATACCAACACGGACTTTTGCAATTACCTCGGTATCGGTAGCGGAAGCAAGATGCACCCGCACCGATGCGCGGATGATTTTTGTTCTGTCGTTTTGGATTTAGAACTGCTACAGTTCCACAAATGGGAGTGTCGTTGTGTCCAACAGGTGCGATTTGGCATTCTGGATACAAAGAACATAATATTGTGTGTTTGTGGAGATCGAGTCCATGTGTAAAAGACGAACGTTTGAGTTGGTTTTTATTGGGGTGATGTTTTTGTTGGGGAGTGTTCTCTTTGTTTCATTGGGTGATCCCACTCAAAGCCAAACGCAAAGAGCGGTATTTCATCCACACCCTCTGGACCCCTTCATGGATTTTTTTTCCCCGCTTGTCTTTTCGGTGGCTGCCAATCCTTACGAAGGTATTGCGCTGGGTGCCAAGACCTATCCTCCCCTGGCCTATGTGATCATATCGTTTTTTTCTTGGGTACATGAAGGCCTGACGGCGGGTGCGTTAAGGGGTATGCAACTGGGGATGATGTCTTTTATCCTTTGCTGGTTATTTTTCAGCGTCTTGCTCGCCTGTCTGCTATACGATTTAAAAACAGGGAGCAAGCCCATTCGTTTTTTGACCGTTTGTGCGCTTTTAACATCCAGTATTTTCCTTTTTGCTGTGGAGAGAGGCAATGTGGTGTGCATGTCAGTCCCCGCCCTTCTTTTTTTTCTCATGTATTATCGGCATGAGAATCCCGGGGTACGGGAATTGTCTTACATTGCTCTGGCCATTGCTTCCGGTCTTAAAATCTGCCCCGCGCTTTTCGGATTGTTGTTGATTTACGAGAAGCGTTATTGGGATGCCGCACGTTTGCTTTTGTATGGTGTGCTTTTCTTTTTTCTCTCGTGTCTTTGCTTTCAGGGGGGCTTGTCCAATTTCGCGCTGATGTTGCGGAATCAGGCGATTTGTAAGCAGGAGGCTTTCTTTCGGACAGATTTTGTGGCTGAGTATCGTTTAGGTTTGGTTGCCTATGGTGTTCTATTTCACTGGGGAGCCAAGTTACTGACTGCTGCAGCATATTTTACCAATGCGCTTGTGGTGATTGGTGTGTTGACCGCGTGGAGTTTGGAAAAACGTTGGAAGGTGATTTTGTTGCTGAGTTGTTCGATGATTTTTGCCTATCCCTACGCACCGCTCTATCTTGGGATGTATTTATTTGGCCCCATTGTTCTGTTTTTGAATGATGAAAAACATTCACGGTGGGATTGGTGTTATTTGCTGGTGATATTGTTTATTCTCAATCCATATCAAATTATTTTACCCACAGACTCTTCTCCCTTTTTCTCTAACGTGGCTGCCCAGGGGAGAAGTGACGGGTATTCCATTATTTCCGGTTATCGCTTGACGCCGCTGATTTCCAACTTTTTTTCGATTGTGCTCCAAGTCATGTTGTGTATGGAAGCGGTCGTGAGTGCCGGGTGTACTTTATTTTCCCGCAGAACAGCACCGCAAGGGGATGCGGTAACGCAGGAAGTCTCGGAGGGTTGAAAGATTGCAGGCCTGGAAACGGGTTACGGTTTTGCCAGTTTTCGGTACAGTTGGCGGCGGAGGAATCCGTATAATTTTGCCATTTGCGTGCCAGCCCAGCAATCCAGTGCGGAGACGCCGAAACCTTGGGTATTACGCAGGCGTGTTGAGAATTCAATGAATTGCTGCGCTTGCTTGCGTCCGATTTCTGCGCTCCAGGAGCCGGCGGTCACGCGGAAGGCGCACAACGGTTCCTTTAAAACAATTAAATCACCGTGTTGCAAGAGCCGTAGCCAAAAATCCAAATCAATGAAGTACGGTTGAATGCCGTTGAAGCATCCTGTTTTTTGAGCCGCATCGGAGCGAAACAGAACCGAGGATGGCTCGCCGATGAGATTGGTACCCCAACGGATGGTTTGAGAGGGAAACGATTTGCCACTTTTGCGTCCGGTGCATCCGGGAAATCCCCGGGTGAGGAGGCGTTTGTTTTGCGCATCCACTACCTGGCGGCTGCTATTGACGAGGACTACGTCGGGATCATTTTCCAGTGCTGCGACTTGTTTGGCGAGGCAATCTGGATACAGGAAATCATCTGCACAGAGCAACTTGATGTATTTGCCAGTGGCTTCCTTCAACGCCCGGTTGAAATTCCCCTCCGCGCCGATGTTCGACGGACTGGTCTGGATGCGAATGCGCGGATCGGAAAAACTCTGGGCAATCGCCAGCGTGTTGTCGGTAGAACAGTTGTCGAGCACGATTAGTTCAAAATCGGAAAACGTTTGCGCCAGTACGGACTCGATGGCTTGGCTTAAATAATCCTCGCAGTTATAGACGGGGAT
>DNPO01000322.1:2683-3065 GCA_003501375.1 Candidatus Sumerlaeota bacterium
AATCCTCGCAGTTATAGACGGGGATACAAACGGATACCAAGGGTTTTGTCTGAGGGGCGTTTGTCATCGGTTCGCTTTCCAATAGTCGATGGTTTCGCGCAGGCCGGAGTCCAAGTTAAATTTTGGTGTCCATTGTACTTCGTTTTGCAAACGTTGCGGGTTGGATACGATCAAGGGTGCTTCGTCTGGCGGCGTAGGCAACGCCCCTAACTGAATCAAGTGATTGCAGTCTAGTATTTGCGCTATTTTTCTGACAATGGTTTTTAACGCAATCGGCTGTCCTGATGCGATGTTGATAGCGCCTTGAATGTCCGAATCCAAGGTGGCGACAAAAGCATCGGCGACATCCTGTACGTACATAAAATCGCGGATTTGTTCCCCG
>DNPO01000247.1:0-2786 GCA_003501375.1 Candidatus Sumerlaeota bacterium
GCTGAGCCAGCGCGGGATCGACCTGGCGGGCGCGGTGCAATCAGGCGCGGTGGCAGTACGGCACTTCATTTCCAAGCAAACCAGTTTGGAAGAGGTTTTTGCGCGGCTTTGCGCTCAGGTAAACGAGGAAAAAATAACCCGCGTGGTGATCGACAGTCTTGACGATTTTGAGCGCTACGTAGAGAACGAGGAAATGGTCAAGGACTACCTTACCATGTTCCTCGCAGCGCTGGCCCGTGCGGGCGCAACCGTGGTTTTCACGCAGCAATTGCAAGCGCTCAGTGGTGGCAATCCCATTTCGGACATTCGCCACGCATCGCTTGTCGACACCGTGGTCTACCTCGGCAGCGTCGAAATCGACAGCCGCATTCACAAGGTCATTTCCGCGCTGAAAACGCGCGGCGGCGCGGCGGATGCCGACCTGCGTGAGATTGAATGCGACGCGCGCGGGTTGCACGTAACGCACAAGTTCAATGGCCTTTCCGGCATTCTGCAAGGTTCGGCGCAGGGCCAGCGTAAAGAAACCGTGGAAAACGTATTTCAGCCGCTTTACTTCATCCGCGATTTTGCGCAAATGGGCGCAGGCGACGACGTAACCGACGCACAACGTCGCGGCGTGCTGAATAACATTCTCAACCAACTCGGCTCTCTCGAATCCGCACTGCAAGAGTACTTTGGTTTCAACCCGGAAGACGAAAAGAAAAAATAAAACCAACTGCATCAGTTAACAAACTTGCGTCGACTCGTGCAAAATGCGCAGGGGGGGAAACTTTCTGCCATTAGAGCGCTTTACCACCATCCACCGCCAGGCAAGCCCCGTTCATATAATCATTCTCGACCAAAAAAGCGCAGGCAGACGCGACATCATCCGGTAAACCAGCGTGTTGCACCAGCGCGGCTTTTTCAGCAAAAACGCGGTCCGATTCGTTCCCGGCACGCGGCAGTACAATCCCCGGACACACGGCATTTACCCGAATGTGCGGCGCAAATTCCTGCGCCATACACTGCGTCAATGAAAGCAACCCGGCCTTACTCACAGAGTAGGGGGTATACCCGGCTCTTGGCGTTTGTGTGGCAAAGGAATCGGCAATGTTTAAAATCACACCACGCTGCATTTCCTGCATGCTGGGCGCAAGCGCGCGACTCAACCATGCCGCCGCGCGCAAATTCACATTCATAAACTTGTCCCACTCGGCAAGCGACGTTTCGAGCAACGATTTTTTCGCAAAAATCGCTGCGCAATTCACCAATACATCCACCCGCCCATACGCAGCCAACGCCGCACGTGCCAAATCCTCAATTTCTGCTGGGTCAGACAAATCCGCGTAAAGCGGCAATCCTTCGCGCCCATAGAATTCGCCGCACTCCTGTGCGGTGGCGCGCGCTTCACCCAACGAATGGCAATGGTGAACAATCACAATCGCGCCCCGCTGGGCAAAATGTAACGCGATCGAACGGCCCACGCGTTTGGCCGCGCCGGTAACTAGGCAAATGCTGTTATTGAGGTTCATGCAGAAGACCCTTTCGTGCTCTGAAGTGAGTACACCAAACCCCGCCGTCGCTTTCAAGGGAAAAACTTCTGGAAACAATCCTTGGGGGAAATTGGGAGGCTCGTTGGGAAAACACCCCCACCACCGAGTTGCACCCGTGCTGTCGGTATCGGTAGTGGTGAGTTTTTTCTGGTTTTCTACTGGGTGAAACGGTAAAGTCGGGCATGTATAAATTTCTTGCCCGCCGCCTCCTTTTTTTCATTCCTGTGCTTTACCTCACTGCTACAGCAGTTTTCTTTTTGGTGCGAGTTGCTCCCGGCGGCCCGTTCGACGCGGAAAAACCGCCGTCTGCTGCCGCGCTGGAGCAGTTGAAAAAGCACTATATGCTTGACGCGCCGTTGTGGAAACAGTACGGCTTTTACCTCATCAACCTGTGCAAGGGTGATCTGGGAGCGTCAATGAATAACCCCACGCGTACCGTGTCAGAAACCATTGCATCCGGTTTTCCCGTCTCGGCTGAACTTGGCGTTTGGGCGTTGTGCTGGGCGCTTGCGGTGGGTTTAACAGCAGGAATTGTGGCGGGAATCCGACCGCACAGTTGGCTGGACAACATCCCCATGTCGCTTTCCATGACCGGCATTTGCATCCCCAGTTTTGTCTTGGGCCCGTTGCTCGTGCTGGTCTTTTCGCTCAAATGGCGCATTTTCCCCGTGCAGGGGTGGAACGGCATGCTCTGCCGTGTTCTACCCGCCATCACGCTGGGCGCAGGATGCGCGGCTTACATTGCGCGCCTGACGCGCGGCGCGATGTTGGAAACACTTTCGCAGGATTTCATCCGCACCGCGCGCGCCAAGGGGTTGACCGAAACGCAAGTTGTCTTGCGGCATGCGCTCCGGGCATCGCTCACTCCCGTGGCGTCGTTCCTCGGGCCTGCCGCCGCCGGACTTTTGACCGGATCGTTCGTGGTAGAAACCGTTTTTCAAATCCCGGGGCTGGGACGCGAGTTTGTTCGCTCGGCGTTCAATCGCGATTACACGATGACGCTGGGATTATCGCTCTTTTATGCTGCCCTGATTCTCATTTTCAATCTGCTTTCCGACCTGCTGCAAAGTTGGCTCGATCCCCGGGCGAGGAACTCCTGAAATCCAAAACACTTGCAGCAACGCGGAGAACTTCAAAAGATTTTGAACATGGATGAACAGGATGGACGGGATAGAGCAGAAAATAAAAATCCTGTGTATCCTGTTTATCCATGTTCTATTTTTTTTGCTGTTCTCTGCGTCCGCCGCGTCGCTG
>DNPO01000247.1:3033-3245 GCA_003501375.1 Candidatus Sumerlaeota bacterium
GCGTCCGCCGCGTCGCTGCGAGAGTGTTGGTGTTCTTCTTGTTTCCATCGCTGTGAAAAATTTACACCGGGATGGTAAAGTGGAACGTCGCGCCCTGGCCTGCTGCGGATTCCACCCAGATATTTCCGCCATGCCGCTGGATAATTTTTTTACACACGGCCAGACCAATGCCCGTGCCGGGATATTCCTCGCGCGTGTGCAGGCGCTGGAAC
>DNPO01000110.1 GCA_003501375.1 Candidatus Sumerlaeota bacterium
GTTACCACCGATTTCATTTGTCCCGCTTGCGCCAGTAATTCTTCGCCGGACGCTGCCGACGCATCCGCACCCGTTGCCATTTCATTCATGCTCTGGTTCATCTTTTCGATGGAGTCGGTCATGTGAATAATGGTTTCCGACTGTTCCACAGATGCCGCAGCAATGCGAAGAATCGTTGCTTGAATTGACCCGACCACAGCGGCCACTCGTCCAATGTTTTCTTCCACTTGCGCCACAACGCTTGCCCCTTCATTGGCATAGTCCACGCTGCTCTGGATCATGGCAGCCGTGCTGTGTGTCGCCTCGGAGGAACGCTGCGCCAGGTGGCGCACTTCCTGCGCAACCACAGCAAATCCCTTGCCCTGCTCCCCAGCCCGTGCCGCTTCCACCGCCGCATTGAGCGCCAGTAAATTTGTTTGAAAAGCAATGCCCTCAATGGTCTTGATGATTCCAGAAATATTATTGGAAGACTTCTTGATCTGAGACATGGCAGATACCATCAACTGCATGGCAGAAGTGGTTGCCTTAATCGCCTCTTCCGTCTTTGCCAGATTTTCTTTTACGTGATCAGCAACCGCCGCGTTTTCTCGCGACTGCTCCGCCAGTTTACCCAAGGCATCCGCATTTTCCATCTGATGGGCCGTATGCGCCGTGAGCGTCTCGGCCACCGCCTGACTGGACGCGGCAATTTGTTTTGCCGCAAGCGCAACTTCATCCGCACCAACCAAGATGGAAGCGTTGACATTGCGCAAGGGATGATTGATCGCACGCATCACCCACCAGGCAGCAAATGAAGTAAGCAACAGCAGCAACGATAGATAGAGAAAACTGAAACGGATGGATTTTTCAAAAAAAGCAATGCGCTTGTCCAACAACACATCCAATTCATGCACAGCCGTATTCCAGGCTTTAAAACTGGCCTCACGCGCCTGCACCCCCGCTTCCACAAATGCCGCCGCAGTGGGAAGAGTCTCAGTCGAGGTTGCCGCCTGATCCATCAAGACTAACAACTTTTCCGTTGCCACCACATGGGCTTTCATCGCGCCGGGTAATTCTTTTTGCAGGCTATCGCTCACGCCATAAAAGTTTTGATCTTCGGCAAGAACCGTATCCAAATCACCAGAAATCATCCCCAGGTCGGACTCACGCAACATCGCAGCAAACACCGCCATGCGGGTTTTGTCTTCCGCAGATAGTGTTTTTGCCTGAAGAGCCTCTTCCCCAAACAGCAAAATCGCCATCAAGCGATCCTGTGTTTGGGGAAATTTAGCCAACGTAATGTCCATCAAATAATAACTGTCCAAGTCGGGGTCGAGAATTAAGTTCGACTTATCCCCGGCATGGGTAATCATCGTGCGCACATCCGCCATGAGGGCAAGATGTGCTATTTTTAAATCGTCCGCGTTGGAATTTTCCAACAGGGCCTTCAGCGCTTCCCAGTTACGCTTCACCAGAGCGGGAGATGCAGAATCCCGTTTGCATTTGTGCAATTCTTCCGGGGTGAATTTTAAGGTTGCCCCCCATTCCGATTGCGCCTTTTCCAACGGGGCAAACCCCTGGTCAATCTTACCCCGCAACGCTTCCGCCTCGCTCTTAAAAGACGCATCGCCCAAATGCCATTTCAGCACAGCACGCTCGTGCTGCCCCAATAAATCCAACAGCGTTTCCAAGGGCCGCTGATAGGCATTGCCAATTTTTTCCTGCGCGGCGAACTCGATGTTCGCATTATCGCCCTTGAACATGAGCAGCATAACCAATACGGTGAAGGGTACCGCATACATTAAACACAACAGCAAAAGTTTCTTGGAAATGCTCAAGCGTTGCAGAAGGCGAAACATGGGCGCAAGCCTTTGACATGCAAAATGTGGGCAAGCATCTTCTGGGAATTTACCGCGACACAGAAATGGCAGACGGCGGCGTCGCATGTGCAGAAACGCCCGACTCATAGACTCCGAAACACGCAGCCACCAACAAGGCGGTTAAAACAACTAAGTTTCTTACAAAAAATTTGGAATCGCACCAGACTCGCATTTTATCGGTCTCCTTTCAAATGGCATCCCGCAAGGGGAGGCATTGTTCCATGGTTTCCAAAATTTCTTCCCGCGTTAACTCCCGCTTCAACTCCTGCGAAAGTCGTTTGATTTCCGGCAGCAATTCTGCCGCTTCGTCACGTTGCAACGTGATGCCTTCCTCATGCAACGCCTGCGCCAACGATGCCGAACCGGAATGTTTGCCGATCACAAAACGACGGCGCGAACGTCCCACCATCTCGGGCGCAAACGCTTCGAACGCCCGCGTATCCTTCAACATGGCCGCGCAATGAATCCCGGACTCGTGCCGAAAAGCATCACGACCCGATATGGGCTTTGAAACGGGCAAGGGACGCGCCGCTCTCTTGGCCACCCAACGACTGATGCCCGCCAAGCGCTGGGTCTGGATACCGCAGTCCATTCCCATCGAGACTTGCAGCGCCATAACCACTTCCTCCAACGCAGCGTTGCCAGCACGCTCGCCCAATCCATTTACCGTGACATCCACCGAGTCCGCACCGCCCGAAATGGCCGCAACGGCATTCGCTGTTGCCATGCCTAAATCGTTATGTCCATGAAAGCCCAGCATCACGTCTGGCGCAACGCTACGCAATTTCTTATAGGTCTGAAAAACCTGGATCGGATTCCACACACCCACCGTATCGGCTAACCGTACCCGTTGCGCGCCGGCATCCGTACAATGTCCGACCAACGCCATCATAAAATCTAAATCAGCCCGCGACGCGTCCATGAAGCCCACAGAAACAAAAGAAAACTCCTGCGCTGCCTGCCGCACCAACTGCGTCACGTTTCGTTCCACCGTGGCAAAATCATTCCGGGTGAGTTTCATTTGCAGCGGAGAAACGGGAACCGAAAAATGCACGCCGCCCAATCCGCACTCCCGCGCCGCTTCCAAATCCTCCTCTTTTGCCCGGCACCAGGCAGTCAACAAACTGGGTAATCCCAGTCCCACCAAATCGCGCAGCATAGCCTGCTCTTCCGCACCACTGGCGGGAACGCCCACTTCCAACTCCGGCACGCCAATGCGGGAGAGATAGGTTGCCAGTTGCATTTTCTCACGGGGAGAAAACACAACGCCCGGCGCCTGCTCGCCATCGCGAAGGGTGGAGTCGACCAACCAGATTGTTTGCGGAAAGGGGAAAAACATAAAAAACCTCGAACAAAAAATTTAAAACGACCAAGGGCATAAAGGACGACAAGGATTCAAAGGACAAAATATGGGTGTGTGGTTTTTTTCCGCCCTTTAAGTCCTTGTCGTCTTTTATGCCCTCGGTCGCGTTTTCTACAGAGCCAGCGCAGCCAGATCGCCACCTTCTTCAATAGCATCCATAATCTCATCGATCTTGTCTTCGGTCACTTCGCCAAAGGTCAAGCCCTGCGGATACAGCATCATCACCGGGCCTTTCGTACACATTTTCAAACAGCCCGTGCTCGACACCACCGCGTTCAAATCCCGATCGCTGATTTCTGATTCCAGATGCTGAATCAGGCCTACCGCGCCTTTTTTGTTGCAAACGCCCTGCGCTTCACCGCTCACGCGGAAACTGGCGCAAACAAAGAAATGATAGTCCGGCATGTCCATGATAATCGCTCCTTGATGATTTATATGTTATTAACTACAGCCCATCCCGTTTCCGCCGCAGGCAACGCCACAGGGTTTACGCGTCCATTTGGGTTGGCGAATTTCCTGTCCGTCATAAACCGCATTGATCGCCGGTTCAATCAAGCCTTCCATCTCCACCACCTGAATGCCGCTTTCCTCCAACACGTTGCGCGGAGACTGTCCCACACCACTGACCAATACGGCACGGCAATCGTGCAGAAGTTCCGCCAACTGCACCCAACGCAACTTGCCCAATCCGGCATCCGGCGTCTTGCGCGTATCCACCAGTTTATGATAACCAAAGTCAGAGGTGCGATCCTTGGCAAAAATCCACAGGTACGCCGCCTCACCCAAATGCTGGTTCACCAAAACCCCTTCAAGACTACCAACCGCGATGTAAGGACGGTTCTCTTCCGGCTTGCGCGCCATGCTGGCGCACGCTTTTAATAAATCCATTTGACTGCATCCCATTTCTTCGCCCAGCACACCCACTGCATCCGCGCGACAACCCCTGCAC
>DNPO01000027.1 GCA_003501375.1 Candidatus Sumerlaeota bacterium
TGCAGGTGGCCGTGCGGCCCAAGAAAGGATAATCCCTAACTTCGCGGGTGCAGGGACGCGTTACTGCCGGGGTGTGGGGCAGCGCTCCACGGTGTTGGGGTACAAGGAGATTATTATGGTTTTAGTCCATTCTCATACGCTTTCCAACGGGGCGCGGGTGTTGTTTCGTCCCACGCCGGACAAGCAGATACTCAGCGTAGCCGCAGCAGTTCCGTGGGGCGCACGCAACGACGCGGCGGAGCAGGCCGGACGCACGAGCCTGATGGCGCGATTGCTTACCAAGGGCGCGGGTGAACGCAGCGCGTTTCAAATAGCCGATGCGCTTGAATCCATTGGCGGTTCCATCGACTCGTTTTGCACACCTGACGCGCTCGGGATGGAAACGCATACCGTGCAGGTAGACTGGAAACTTGCGTTGGAAGTCCTGAGCGATTGCCTGTTTCGTCCGACGTTTGATGCGGAAGAATTTGACAAGGAACGCGCCCTCGTACAGTCGGAAATCCTGCGCGAGAATGACCGAAAGTTTTCCTTCACCTACAAGGCATTCCAAAAACTTTATTATCGGGGGCATCCGTATGCGGTCAGTTCCGAGGGCGAGATCGAGACCGTTGCCAAGTTGGAACGTGCAATGTTGCCATCGTTGCATGCCTCGGTGATGGACCCGTCGCAAATGTTGATCGTAGCGGTGGGCAATGTGCCGGAAGAAGAATTCCTGAGTGAGTTGGAATCGCGCTGGCCTCAAAATGCCGCTGCGCCTGCGGCGATTGCCAAGGGCGTTACGATAGCGGCGGGCGCGGGACGTGGCGAGCGCGTGGAAGTTTCGCGGGAGTTTGAGCAGGGCTTCGTCATCGCGGGTTACCCTGCGCCGGATGCTGGAGCGGAGGACTCGGCAGCGTTGCGCCTGGCATGCGCTATCTTGGGCGAAGGCATGTCGGCCCGTTTGTTTGCGCGACTGCGCGACCGCGACCACTTGGCTTATGCGGTGGGCGCATCGTTCAGCGTGCGGGCGTTGGCATCGCAGATGGTTGCGTATATCGGCACGGGAGCCGATACCGTAGATCAGGCGCTTGAAGGCATCGTGCGCGAAACACAGGGGTTGTTATCGAACGCTCCCACGACCGAAGAAATTGAACGCGCGCGCCAATATATTCTGGGCAAGTATTTGATCGGACGGCAGACCAACGCCGCGCTCACGCAGTCGATGCTCGGTTGCGAAATGCTCGGATTGGGCTGGGAATACGGCGAAACCTTCCCGGAACGCATCCAGTCCGTAACCGCCGCGCAGATTCAGGAAGCCGCTGAAAAATATCTGACTAATCCGGCGATCGCCGTGTTGCGTCCCAGCGGCAAGCCCGGCGCGGAAGCGATTATCGACGATGAAGAAGATGACGAAGAAGAAGGCGATGAGTAGGGGATAAGTACCACCCCAATTTAACCACAGCGATACCGAAGCACAAAGAACCCCGAAATGAGTGACTGGATGCGATTCCATGAAATCGCATCTTGCCACCGATTTCCTCGTATGAGTTCTCACGTTTTTTTACTGGACGCTAATCGTAATCTTGTCCGAAACATACTCTTCTGTTTTGCCATCCGCTGTGGTAGCGGTACACTTGGCCCAAACTTGGTATTCCCCTTGCACGGTCATGTCGAAAATGCGGTTGAGCCAGATCGAGTGCGAAGTTTCAGAACCAGCAGGAAGAATAATCTTTTGGGGAGTAGTGGCAGCAGTCTTCGCACTCGGGTCCAAAATGGAATGCCCGTAGCGTGTCAGGTTAACGGGTTCTATTCTTGGGCCTTTCACCATAATTTCGTAAAACCGTCCGTCCCTGCTGGGTTTTAATACCTTCTCGCCTTGAGAAATTGTCTTGGTCGTTTCTACGCTGCCGCTGGTAGGCTGGACGTTGGCAAAGCACACATCCAACTTAATCGCCCTGATCGCGGCGCGTTCTGCGAGGCTCTTGTTCATCGCCTTAACAGTAAGCGGCGTGCTTTGGTGCGTGTTGGTTGAAAGAACGCACTCGAAATTATTCGGTGGCGTTACGGAAAAGGTTGCCGAGGTTAAAATCGTTGCGTAACCTTCTTTTCCTCGTTTCCCGTACTTGCATTGGACGGTAGCCGTATAGTTTCCTGGCATTGTCAGGTCGAATAAGCGATCGATAGGAAGGAAGTGTTCAACAGAAAAGTCCATAGAATATTTTTCGCCTTTGGAAAGTCTCGGGCGATGTCCGCCCCCTATGTAAGCTTCTGGTTCATCAACAAAAGTTGTACTGGTGGCTGTCGCGTGCTGTCTGGCGCGCTGCCGTTCAATCTCATACCGTCTTTCTCTTTCCTGTCGTCTTACCTCTTCTCCCCATACGCTTGCCCACCAATGGGCGGAATACGGCGCCGATGTGGCTGAGTCATCCAATACGGCAACAGAATATGCTTCGTAAAAGCGTTTTTGGAAAACCATAACATCGCTTTGATTGGTGAATTCGGTAAATAAAGAAATCCCCTCACCCCATTGGTAATTATTTTTATCTGTTTTTGATTCAAACGAAACATCACCCGAAGAAGAGGCGTTTTTACTTTCCGGAGAATCTTCCGCCGGAACACCTCCCACCCCGAAACAGAACAGGGTGATTACGCCAAACGCGTAGTAATGAATTGGGAGAAATTTCATGCTAACATCCTTTCTTGATTTCTGTCATACGGTTTTTGGGGTATCCGTACACCACTTAAGGTACAGGTATGAGCGTAGATGTAGGTGTATCTTGAATTCTGGTGAACCATGCTGGAAATTCAGTACAATCGGCACCAGGCGGGTTTGGATTTGTAGCGCCACTTTCTTCCGACACGATTTGCGTATTGGCCCAAGTTTCGGCCTCAAAGGGTTTTATTATTTTGCCATTCCACGCCCAATCGACTTTGTTTAATGAGACGGGAATGCTATCCTCTCCTTCTGGCTCGAACATAAGATACATCGAGAATGAATCATGCGCCTCCATTTTTCCCCAAAGGCTCATGTCAGGGCATGGTACAGTAATAGAAGGTGAATCCTCTGCTTCGTCGCCCAAAATGTAGGGAAAGGAATCATCCAAGCCTTCACCAGAAATTTTCTTACCAATATCACACGTATCAACGTTGATGGATGACCGCCGCCAGTAAGTATAATTTGTACTTCCCGTTTGCACCCACTGAGGCATTCCTGCAAACCCAGTATTATTGGTCAACGTGGCCTTAAAAGTCATACCGGGGGTACCAGCGGGATCTCCTAATTCAAGCGTGGAATTTATACCGTATACAGACCCCGCTTGCGTCTTTACCGTTGCGGTAGGCCGTTGGACATTGATCGTTCCTGTGGCGTGCATCTGCCACTTTCCATTAACAGTGCAATCGATCTGCGGAGCCTTTTCTCCGCCCGTGTACCAATAGAAACCAATCGTCTCACCTATATCATCCACGCCCTTCGTAAGGTGCATCACCTTTCCAATTGCGTTGAAGATCAGAGCGCCCTCTGAATTTTTCGTTGCAGGGGTAGCAGTATGAATGTAATTCTGAACCACATCACCAACATTCCACGTTCGATCAGATGTTGTGATCGTAAGTCCTCCGGGAATCGTGCCGATTGACAGGCTGACCTTTTTCCCCACCACCCAGTTCTCAGTCGACTCGGTGATATTAACACTTCCGTGCATAACCACCAACTTAAAAACCGTCACATTCGCCGAGACTTCGTTGCCGC
>DNPO01000149.1:0-1375 GCA_003501375.1 Candidatus Sumerlaeota bacterium
CTGGCCAAGTAAGGTCGACGTGCTCTTGAATACCAACCCCCGTGATGGGCACATTGGCATCCTTGAGTTTTTTCACCAGAGCAAGGGCGCCCTTCAATTTCTTGCCTTCTTCAATGCCATAATCATTATAATAAAGTTCTGCATTGGGATCAGCGGCATGGGCAAACTCAAACGCCTTGATAATGTAATCATCCCCTAGGATTTTCTTCCATTGAGAACTGCGCAGGGAACCATCCTCCCAGAGCACTTCGTTCACGACATCCCAACCTTTTACCCGTCCCTTATAGCGTCCGACAACGGTCTGAATGTGATCCTGCAAGCGTTTCAGCAAGGTTGCACGATCCACGGTTTTCCCTTCGTCATTCTGGAAAACCCACCGTGGTGTCTGGCTGTGCCAGAGCAAAGTATGCCCTATAATGAACATTTTGTTTTTCACGCCAAAATCAACATACTGGTCTGCGGCATCGAAATCGTACAGATCGGGTTCCGGGTGAATTTCTTCCCATTTCATCAGATTTTCAGGGCTGATGGAACTGAACTGGGTCTTGACCACAGCGTTTTCTAAGGGATTTTTTTGCATCCACTGATAATCCTTTACGGCTGTGCCAATAACAAATTTGTCCTTATAAGCATCCCTGAGCGTCAACTGCTTTGTTGCACATCCCACATTAAAAAATAGAATGAAACCATTAAAAAGTAATACCAGTTTAATCACCAAAAATCGATGGTTCATAATCAGCCTCTTCTCTTCCGTGTATTTTTTTTAAATCGCTGCTGCTAACTAGAATCACCGTAATATCAGAAAAAAACGTTTTTATAAAATCTGAAACCAGTGCGCTGTGTCATTGAGTTTATTCTCCAAGGGGCCAAAGTAAGAGTTCGGCAGTTTGGTATCGTGAATAATCACTTTTTGTACTGCCACAGTGGGATCCACCATCGTGATTTTCAGCGTGTGTTTGCCGGGCTTGTCTATGGTTTGCGCGAAACGCATGACGCGCGCGTTGTCGCTAACATTTTTGTGGTAGTTCTTACCGAAATGCGGAGTCTCGTCTTTGTAAGTTTCCGGGGTAAACACATTCACCACTTGCGGCACTTGGTTATCAATGGATACGGCGATTCCAAGGCCACGCCCCGGGATCGTATCCAACGTGGGGGCGGTGATGAGTTCCACATCGAATTTTCCAGCCCGCGCGAAGTAAACCGGATACTCAAGACACGGCGCGAGATTGGGGGGCTGGATAGGCGCGGTGGTTACGGGGAAAACTTCCATCGCCGAGGGGCCGCGTCCATAATCCAATATTTTTTCCCAGCGCGCGCCTCCAACAGAAACGTTTTTCACCGCGGCTTCTGCGAGGAAGGTGATTGGTCCTGTAAG
>DNPO01000149.1:1757-8083 GCA_003501375.1 Candidatus Sumerlaeota bacterium
CCCGCAGGCGCTTTCTTCCAATCAATGTCCACCCAAATGCGACGATCGTTGCCGAACGCACCGGGTGCTTTCTCTTCGGCGAGGGTGATCCACGGCTGATCTGCGAAGGATTTAAACTGGATTGGTTTACTTCCCCGTGCAAAAACCTCAATGTACGAGCGCTGGCGATTGAGCGAGTCAAGGGGCGGCAACGTGGCTTCGCTGGTGCTGCCGGGCCACGCGTCGGTTGAACCCTCAACGGCGACGCCAAAGTCAGCGGTATCGGGCAGAGTCAGTTCCGTAACCTTCGGCATCACATTTGTTTTGGGGGACTCCCAGTTGGTGTAGCCAATGTGTGTCTGATCCATCATGTGGCTCCACTTGCCACCCGCNAGCGTCTTGTTGTAATAATCGCTAATTTCCTGATCCTTCTTGAACAGTTCTCGCACACGCACCGCTTCGGCATTAGCGCTCGCGCGGCGTTGGCTGGCAAAGAGTTCGTTGCGTCCCGCTGCGATATACAATTCCGTTAGATTTCCGCATGCCCGGATTGGGTGGAGCGCCAATTGATAGAAGGCATCCCGCTGGTTTTGCGGAAGAACGTCATTCACCTTTTCGGCCTTAATCAGGATATCGTTCCACGCTTGCGAGACGCGCTCCGCCTCGCGGTAATTGACAAGGCTGAAGGTCTTGGACGTGAGCAACTCCGGTTTGCGCCAGTTGTTGTACTTTGCATATTTCGAAACGATGTCGGCAATTTCCGCAGCATGCTCTTTTCCAAATTCGCGCTCGGCCCAGCGTCGCTGATATTCGGCAATCTTGTCCTTGTCCACCGCTTTGGGATTCCAAGCCATGCGCAAGAAAAACTCAATCGGTACTTCCAGCGGTTTCAAATCACCCACGTTGACAATCCAGATGCGATCGGCACCGTATTCCATGGCGAGATTCATTTGCTCCCAAATTTTCGGAAGCGGGTTGCTGTTCAGCCATTTGTAAGAAAACGGACCACCGTTCATGTCCATGTGAAAATAGATACCAGAACCACCACGTCGCTTGCGATCCTCAGCGCTGGGCAAGCGACGAAGGCTGCCGACGTTGTCGTCCGTGAAGAGCAATGTCACATCCTCTGGAATTTTCAGACCTGCGTCGTAATACTTTTGCACCTCGGTGAAAATCGCCCAGAGTTGCGGGACTTTCGAGACATCAGAATTGAGATGTTTAGCGATAATATCTTGCTGGTCCGCCATGATGCGTTCCAGGAGTTTCTTGTTCGCTTCTATCCCGCCTGCATCGGGCATAGCCATATCGCCATCGCCGCGCATCCCCATTGTAACAAGGTTTTCGTAATTCTTATTCCGCTCAATTCCGTCTGCCCAGAACTTCTTGAGACCTGCCTCGTTTGTGAGGTAGTTCCATTGCCCATTACCATACTGCGCGTGTTTTTTCGTCCATTCCTGTTGCGCACGCATCATCGGTTCGTGGTGCGAAGTCCCCATCACAACGCCGTATTCATCCGCCAGGCGTGGATTTTCCGGGTCGTCTTCGTTGAAAGCCTTGCCCCACATGGCTGGCCAAAGATAGTTGCCACGGAGACGTAAAATCAGTTCAAACATGTGCGTGTACATCTTCGAGTTAACGCCGCCAAATTTTTCCCGTGACCATCCTCCCAGGCACGGGTCTTCGTCGTTGATGAAAATACCGCGATATTTTACGGCAGGCGGTCCCTGAACATAAGTACCCGATTTTATGGCAAGCACATCATGATGCTGAGCAGGAACATCCGCCCACCAATACCAGGGTGAAACCCCGATCTGCTCGGAGATTTCATAAATGCCATAAATGGTTCCGCGCTTGTCACTGCCAACAATGACCAGTGCCTGATCCACACCGGAGAGGGGTTTCTTCACCGTTGCAATGATGAAGGATTCCCATTTCCCGGAAATCGCGTCTGTTTTAATCTTACCGGATTTGACCAGTCCATCCACCAACGGGCTTTTGCCCAGTGTCCCCACAATAACCACCGACTTCGCAGCGGGTGCGGTAGTGGTCGTGAGTTCGGCTTTCACACCTGTAACGCGTTCGATGTCAGCCTGAAGATCATTTGCAGCACGCAATACACCCACATGGTCGGCCTTGTCGAGATAGATGGGGGCGGCCTTCTTATTCTGCACCAAGGGGAAAGCCCCTGATGCGGGGTTTTCCGAGACAATGTTGGACGGAAGACCAAGACAGGGTACAGCATATACAGGAACAATGGCAACCACCATCTCAAGAACCATAAAGAAAAAACAATTTACAAGTTTTATATGACGCAAATTGCAGTTGGATTGGCTTTTTAAAAAACGAGCATTCATTTTGGGCTGATCGGCTCCTAACCGCAAGTTAGAGATGTTCGCATCGTATCCCTATTTCGTCAGAAAAAACAAGGGGTTGATCAATTGAGGGAGGCCCCAATTGATCAAGCCCCACTGGCATTTCTGCCATTCCACGAACAAACTAATTGGCAGCGGTTATTTTGCTGTCCACATGGTAGTAGTCAAAATCCACAAAACCACCAGTTGTTTTGGTTGCAAAATTAAACAACCCGAAACGATAGCCCATGAAGTGCGGAAGGGTATACGACATCTTCAAGTTCTTCCCAATGACGTCCCATTTCTTACCATCCAGACTATAGTAGAATGTGGCCGTATCTTTCCGGTTCTTGAAATCACAATCCACCTTCAGGTATACGGTTTTCTGCGTCAGCGGAATGCTCTGAACCTCTTCCGGCTTCTGAGGAGCGGCGCCCGGCTGAGGAGGCCCGGGGCGACCTGCAGGAGCCTTAACCATCACGATGGATTTAGCATCGCCTTCCATCTTGACCCCGACGAAGCCATATTCTTTCTGGAAGGCAGTGATACCGGCAAAATCGCCATCCTTCATGTTGCTGACATCAATACACGTGTTAGCGGAACATTCCGGCCCGAACGTTCTCTGCGAAAGCATGTTACGGGCTTGCGACAACTCGGGCACGGTATTCCCGTTAGTCAGACGCAGCCACCCTTCACGCGCCGTCAAAGACCAGTAGCGGTTATCGGGATTGTGGTTCCATTCCCACTGCAACGGGAAAGCGGCCCGCGTATAGTCATTTTCGCCTGGCGTTTTTTTCTTCAATTCCGCGATCACCGCTTCGGGACGGGTGAATTCATCGGAGCCCACAATACCGCTCATATCTTCCTGCTTACCAGCAGGGAAATCCAAGGTCATCGGAACTTTGCCATCCACACCCATCATGGGCCAGCCATCTTCCCATTTCACCGGCACCAGGAAAGGCGTGCGTCCAACAGCGCCATTGTCCTGAAAGAGCAGCGCATACCATTTCCCATCCGGAGTATCGAACACGCTTCCCTGCGCCACACCCTTGTCCGACAGCACGACTTTGCCCTCGTATGGGCCGGTGATTTTGTCCGCGCGGTACACGAGTTCCGTACGCTGACCGCCCTTGGGCCAAGTAATCAGGAAGATATAATATTTTCCGTTGATCTTATGAATTTGCGAACCTTCCGCCTGCAAACCAACGGGACCGGCAATGGCGCTCGCATTCTGAATAATTACCGGGGTCGGAGCGCCTTGTTTAAAGTCCGACGCATCCTGCGTCAGTTCGATCAAACTAATATTTCCACCGCCAGGCGATGTCAGGTAAACACGCCCGTCATCATCGAAAAACAGCGAGTGATCATGGATACTCTTGTTCAGCGTTGACAGAGTCCACGGCCCTTTTTCAATATCCTTGGTCTTATAAATGTACGTTTTCCCCGTCGAGTTGGAAAAAGTGGTCAAGTAGAACATGTCTTTGTGCTGACGCAGGGAACTAGCCCAAGTACCTTGACTATAGACTGATTGACCGTTCCGCAAAGCCAATTTGTCCGAGTCGCCCAACGTATCATAAAGGTAGGTTACCATTTCCCAGTGCGCCAGGTCTTTCGACTTCATGATGGGCAAGCCGGGAGTCAGGTGCATCACCGTGCTGCTCATGTAATACGTGTCACCAACGCGTATAATGGAAGTGTCCGGAACATCCGCCCAGATAATCGGATTCCGAGCCATCGCCTTACCGTCTTCCGCATGCGCAGGCATGGTGGGTGATACCGCAAAAATGGCCAGGGAGGCCAACAAACCCAACAACATTTTCTTCATGTCTTGAAATCTCCTCAGTAATAGGTTTTGAACTACAAAAAAAATCCAGCCTGATACATTACCTTCAGTCTTTACCCTTAATTTGATGTGCTTGTGCCATACACCGCCATGACAAAATCACACTTGCTTTTCTCATCCATCAAGGAACGATTCTGATATGCCGCCCCCTTGGGATAGGTATCCTTCTTGGTTCGCCGCCAGAACAACGCAGCGGAATTACGCACCCCCTGCAATTCAAACACATAAGTATGATTCGCCTTTAATTCCACTTTGTCGGCCAAATCAAAGTGCAACAATCCCGTTGCCTGCACCTGGTACGCAATCCGCAATCCCTTGCCATTCCCCAATAAATTAGTTTCTGCCGTGTAGGTATGGGCTGGCGTGGAATCACTCTGGATTCCCAAGTCATAAAGCGCCAGAGTTACGGGATTTTTCGCATCCGTCCCAAACCCGTCTCCCCCATAGATGCTGATACGTTTTGCCTGACAATCCGCACCCACGGTAAACGTTTGACCCAGGTTTTCTGCCCCACCTTTTTCGTTAAAACTTGCCCCATCCATCTGTACAGAATTCCAGGGGTTATCTGTCGTAACAAAAATTGGTTTATCCGGCCAACTGGTGGCGCCAGGAGCGGTGTTCTGCGTTACCTTGACGCCTGGATCGGATACAACATTTCCCTCGGCTTTTTTGGGGGTATTTCCAGGCGCGCCTGACTTTGGCGGAACGCTTACGCCTTCCGCGGTCTGGGTAATGGGTTGAATGGTCCCATCCGGGTTATAGTACATGTACTCCATACATACCGCACGACGACCTATCGCGCCTTTTTGCCCATTTAAAGTCAACGTGGCGTTGTGATAGAAGAAGTAGCCCTGTCCTTTAAAATCAATAACGCCCGGGTGGATGGTATAACTGCTTTTGGCGGAATCCGTGAGGATTCCCTGATACGTCCAAGGGCCGCTAATTTTGGGCGCAGTTGCATAGCAAACCTTCTCCCCCATCCCTTGATGGGCAAACGCAGCATAGATAAGGTAGTACGTGCTGCCATGTTTGTGCAACCAGGGGGCTTCGGTATAATTAGGCAGATTAATCTTCTGAATCGGCCCATCAAGTTCCGTCATATTGGGCTTGAGTTTAACCATGTAACAGTTCGGGTTCCCCCACGCCAACCAGGGCGTACCGTCATCATCAATAAAGATGGTAGGATCGATATCATCCCACCCATTAGGGCTAGGCGTCATTTCCTCTGTAACCAGCGCAGACCCACGTGCATCAACAAAGGGGCCGGTCGGACTATCAGCCACAGCCACACCAATCGCTTTGCCGCCATGGGTTGGGTCATGGTGGACGGTCACGTAAAAATAAAACTTGCCGCCCTTTTCTACCACCTGCGCAGCCCAGGCATCTTTCACCGCCCACTTGAAATCAGTCGGTTTCATCATCGTGCCATGTGCCGTCCAAGTCTGCATGTCTTTGGAGGAATAACAAAGCCAGTCCTTCATGTTAAACATCTCTTTGTCATTCGCCTCGTCATGTCCAACGTAGAGGTAAACGGTATCCTTATAAACCATAGGTGCAGGATCCGCCGTAAACGCATCCCGGAATAACGGGTTAGTCTCCGCATGTGAGTTTATTATTCCCGCAGACATACCGACAAAAGCGACAACAATAGAAAAAAAATTCTTTGCACCACTGCGCATAATTTCCACTCCATAAATACATGATCTTTTAGATTTAAAGTCTCGTCCGCAAACGTACACCAATCCCCGGCAATGCGTTCGTTTACGTTCTTGCTATCAAAACAACTCGGAAAAACCGTTCCCAATTTACCGTTTCAGCAATCTTGATGCCATATCCAAAAGAAGAATCACAATTCTCTCTGTACACAACAAAGATTTTAACTACGAAGATATTCTGAGGAACAAAATGTGGTGGCACCCGACGCCGGGGATTATTGTATTTATTTTCGAGTGCTTTTACAAGGCTGTTTTTTATATAAAAATAAGTCATTTTGCGACAAATCACGCAATTATACCCGTTTTTTTATGTTCTATGGCCTGACTATTCGGCAAAACAGTATCCCATTACCTGGGCCAGTGTCAGCCCAAATATTTTGGCGTCTTTTTGTAGCGGTGTTGGGGGGGGGTAAGCAGGAACTCCTCAAAGTCCAATCG
>DNPO01000476.1:0-1760 GCA_003501375.1 Candidatus Sumerlaeota bacterium
TCTTTGACCACGGCAAATTCGACGTGTTCGCATCCCAAGGCTTTACAGATGTATTCCGCGTGGTGCCGTCGTAACCAATTTGCGTTGAACGTGGATGGAGCCTGAAGCCACACAGTCCCTTCCGCATCGTGCCCGCAATATTTGGCGGTTAAAATCCACGTTTTGAAGTTCGCTTCGTCAATTTGCGTCTCCAATATTTTCAGAGCGTTTTGCCAATGCGCTTCTGAGTAAGACAGCAAGACCGGTAATTCCACCGGAGATTCATTGACAGGAACCACCTTGGCCACCGGAGCGGCGCGAGCGGCATTGTCTGACGGCATTTTCCCGAGTGACGTCGGTTTCCAGTCAGGCGCTGAGTAAGTCCTGAAATGCTCGCCGCCAAAGAATTTTTTAGAGCCGTGGAAGAAATTTTGCCCCGCAGCACGATTCATTGGGAACTGCACCGCGTAATTTTCCACAGCCCGGATAAGTTCCGCCTCCGGCACGCCCGTCAGCAGGCATTGCTTGACCTGTAGAGCCACCGAGCGGGTCGGTTCGGCTCCTTGCTCGGCATCGAGGCGTTTTTCGTTCCAGAGTTCCGCCACGCGACTCGTTGCTGTTTCCGTCTCGGTATTCTGTTTTTCAGAATTCTCTCTCTCGTTGGGGGTAGGGGGAGAGAGAGGCTTAAGGCTACGGCTAAGGCCTAGGCTAAGGCTATGGCAGTGCGGTTTTTGTGCGCACAAAATTTCTGTACTATCTTTGTTGTTTTTTTGCTCAAAATCTGTGCGCTCTTCGTGCGGTTCCGGCGAGGTTTCTTTCCTCACGTCGTGCGGTTCTCGTGCGGAGTCTGTGCGCACAAAAAGCGCAGGAAATTTGTCGTGGTATGATTTGAGGATAGTGTCGCGTTCACTCAATTGCCCTTTTCCCAGTGACTTGCCGGAAAACTTGGTAAGTTTTGGAATGCTGCCGTCTGCAAATAATTCGACTGATCGCGCCAGCGCCATGTGGATGGAATCTTCGCAGTGTTCACTCCAGTCGTGTATACAAAGACGGCAGACATCCGATTTGTCCAACAGCGCGGCATCTACAAGGGCACCGATGAGACGCTCAGAACTTTCCGGCCACTTTACCCCGTTGGCTATCACAGCGTTGCTATAGCGGCCAATATCGCCGCGTTTCGCAAATTTAGCCGTCCAGTGCCAGAGGCACTCAAGGATTCCAACTGCGTAGGGAGTGGGTATTTCGAGCAACTCTGATAACATAAGAGTTTTGGGGTGATCTATACCGTTGCGCTTCATGCCGCATCCTCCATAGCCGCAGGGCCAAAGAAGTCAATCAAAACGCCAACCCAGTTAATGTGCTTGCGAACGTCCATTCTGTCGTATTGCCCAGGGATTGCGCCGTCCTTGATGTTTTTCACGATGCACTCGCGCAGGCGCGGCCAGTTTCCGCCAGCCTTTTCAAATTCCCTTGGAAACCCGTTGCGCGTATTCACGTCGCCGTTTTTTTCTAAGAACACATGCCGCTGGTGCATAACAATCCACTTGAATTTTCGTAGTTGCAACTCGTTCAGTTCGTTGGCCATTGTTCAGCCTTTCTTTCCAAACCAATACACCCGGCGCGGGGCATTGGGTTTGATTGAGGGGTGCTGATGTGTGTGATAAAAAAAAGCAAGGCGTTTGTTGGTTGGACGTACTGAGGATGCCCCGCGCCTGGTGTCGGTCGCCTTGCTGGGTGGGGAAACTATTCTCCGTGGATTTCCAGAATGCTTTGGGAAATGT
>DNPO01000476.1:2039-2769 GCA_003501375.1 Candidatus Sumerlaeota bacterium
TTTCTGGATTTCTTCGGAACTCATGCCGGAGTGAAGTAGACATTTAATAATGAGCCTGGCCATGTATTCCAGCAGATCGTCAGAGCACTCAATCCGTTTTTCCTGCGCCGCCTTGATGTCGATCAAAACGGCTTCCAGCGTCCGCTTCATTTCCGGCGCGGCAAAGAACACCTTCAGCGCCTTCGGCAAATCAGCAACGTCTATTCCGCAGTCGTAACTTTCCTTCACCACGCCTCCAACAATCGTTCTGTTTGCCAATTTAAAAACGCCCATGTTTGGAAACGTTGGAATAGCCTTTTTCCTACGCATGCTGCATCTCCGATCCTGCAATGATGTCGGCAAGCAAACAAACCAACTCGCCACTCAATTGATCTCCGTGGACACTTCCACACTCGACGTCTGACAAGAGGGAAAGAAGGCGCTCTTCAATGCTCATCAGCGTTCTAAAGTTTCCCCACGAATTAAGCAGATTTTGCCGAACAGAAACGGGGATCATGTCTGAAATAGACGCAATGATAATGTCCTTCGCCGAAGCAATGTCGATCCATCCCGCAGAAGATTCCATTTCCTGATACGGGCCTGCGTAATCGGATAGGTCATAAACCTTGGTTGTGGAGTCGGCACCTCCATTGGGAAAAGCAGAAACGACCACCTTGCTTTTTGTCTTCCGTACAACGGAAAGAAGCGGATCGACGGAATCCTTCACCTCTTGGTATGTCCTGATGTTTAC
>DNPO01000476.1:3079-4026 GCA_003501375.1 Candidatus Sumerlaeota bacterium
GCTCGCATAACATCCCAGGCATTCACCAAAATATTGAGCGTCATGAGTGGAATTCTCTCCCTGACGCTGGCAATGATTCGCCCGGTGGACGAAACCAGCCTGAAAAACCCCATTTCTTTTTTTTCCGCTGAGTATGGGCCAGTAAAATCCGATGGGATGAAAGTCAAACCAAAGGGTTTGGTCGGAATCAGTTCAGGGAACAAGTCCGGTGTTTCTGGTTGTAGTTGTGTGTTCATGGTAAAACTCTTCCGTTTGCGTCGAGAGCGTTTCTTCGACACGTTGAAAAAGTGAATTGTAAAATCTTGACCTATCTTCGTCAGTGGTCGGAGGTCAACTCGACCAGACGCGGGGACTGCTCCCGCGTTTCGATTGGACAATCATAATATGGAGTAAGTTTTTTCTACATGATGCACCTCCTTTCCCAGTAAGGAGACCTTCTAAATTATTCTGGCTTTCTCACCAAATCGCTGAGCCACTCACGGTTCCCCATCTTACCCGCGAGAAAAGCGCACTTGCTCAACTCCGCCGCTTCGGGACGCCTGCCGAGAATATCCGTGATCTTGCGAACAAGGCTTGACTTGTGGACTTCCACCGTCTTGGAGGAAATATGCAGTTCCTTGGCAACTTCCATGTTGCTCCGCCCCAGCGCCACGATCTTCAAAACCTCAATTTCGCGATGACTCAAATCTTCCTTGGTTTCGCGTCCAATGCGTTCCAGTTCAGCCGCGAGCGGTTCCGCATCACCGCCCATGATTTTTTCGCGCAACGCCTCCATGTGGATGTTGAGCAGTTCCCACTGGCTGAGCAGTTCAAAACGCTCTTCCATGTCGATGATACCAGGGGTGTCATCATCCGGTGAAATTGACCGATAATAATCTTGGTTCATGCGTGATACGGCGGCGATGAGGTCAGCAAATTGCCGTCCGAGCGGATCAATTTGTCGGGCG
>DNPO01000349.1:0-6713 GCA_003501375.1 Candidatus Sumerlaeota bacterium
CCGTGGAAACCACCGTGTGAACCGTAGTGCAACACGGCTTGAATGCGTTCCCGCGCTTCCGTCGCTTGCGAACGCAACAGGGCCACGCCTACATTATCCGCATGTGCGGATTGCGCAGAGGTATCCGGTGTTTTTTTCGGGAGTTCTGGAACGCCATACAGCAAATCACGTTTGCCGCTTTGTTTAATGATGTTGGCATAAACCGGATCGCGGAAGAGATAGTATGCGACTTCATATCCCGCTTCGCTGTTGGTTTTTGCATCGCCGCCAAGCGGTTTCTCTGTCGTATCATTAATACCGAAAATAATACCGCGATAATCGCCAAATACCGGAAGCGCATCCCACATGCGTTTGAGCGTGACATACGACGATGTTACCGGGCCAAATTTTTCAAAGGACATGCCGTACAAACCGGGTTGCATCGACCACGGTACCAAGCCATAGTTGCGGCTGTAACCGTTGGGTATCTGCGCATGTGCCAAGTCCATTCCCCAGGGACGCATGGCAATCGCAACTTGCGAGAATTCGCGTGCCACCCAGATGTTGTAGGAGATGGAGCACTCATACCACCAGCCATCATTCATGATGCCGTGCCGCATCTGATCTAAAATGCCGGTCGGACCATTCAGATGACGATCCACCAATGCCATATCCTGCATTGCCAACGAGCAGTACAGCGCACCGCAAAATTCAGAAACATTCCAGTTGTTAATAGCGCCCATATTGATGGATAAACGCACGCTTTCAATATAAACACGGAACGTCTGTTCAATTTGCGCGCGTTCGGCTTCAGTCAGTACATTCGCATCCAAAATCATGTCATAGCACATGGCCATGTGCTGCATCCAGTGCCCTTCCTGCACAAAACTCTGGTGACAACCACGGAACGTTGTCGGGTACCCCTTAGTGGGATCGGACAACCGCAACAGGAACAACGCGACCTTCTTTGCATGCTCCGTATTACGCGTCAATTGCCACGAAACAGCGGATGCGACAATACCCGTTTCTTCCTGCGTTCTGAACAGGTATGGCCCCATTGTGTCGTCTGTGTTCACGATCTTCGCCGGATCGGCAATTTCAGGAACCTTCCACTTGTTTGCCGTTTTAATGTATTCATCCTGAGCCTTGCGTGCCCATTCATACTTTTGTACCTTGTCGCGCACCTCCTGCCACTCTTCTGCCGTATGTAGAATGTTGGGGTGCGGTACAGCGCTGGCAGTAACAAAAGATAAAGTCGCCGCAGCATCGCCCTTTCCATTGGCAACCACGCGTAGTTTTTGCGTCTCGGTTCCGCCGGCGGGCACGCGGTCTGCAACCGTTACGCGAACCTTGCACTCTTTAGTTTCGCCGGGAGCCAATAGCATCTGCGCGGGTTCCACACTCACCGGCATGACTTCCCAACCGTGCTTCTCTATCGCCAAGTTTACGCTCTGCGTTTTCTTGGTACAGTTGCCAACTGTCGCAATGTATTCGACTGACTCGCCTGGTTTGGCGGACTTGCCACGCACCATGCTTTCGAGTGATACCGTTTCGCCCTTCACCAAACGCACCGAGCGAATCAAAAGAGAATCGGCTTTTGTCGCACCCTGCGAACGGACGCTGAGTTCCAGCGTTTGTACGAATTTCAAGAAGGCGGGCTGGGCCTGCTGGAAATCAAAACTGCTCCAAGGCAACGTAACGGTTTGCCACCCCTTGCCGCATAGCGTGATGGTAGTGGCTGTTTCTGGCACATAATCCACGCGCGCAGGCTGATCCGGCAACTTGATGCGTGCAACCAACTCGGCTTGTTTATCACCTTCCAGATTCACTTCCAACTGGATACCATAAAAATCGCGCCAGTCGGCTGTGCCATCATTTTCCTCGCGGAAACCCTTGTTATACCAACCCTTCGTTCTATTCGGGTACGCAAAAAACGCCTTGCCCGGGACACGCAATTCCGCGCCATGCTCCTTGGCTTCCAGCCCCTTCCAGCCTTGCAACGAGCGCAAATTACCCAGCGGCTGCACACAGGGTTTATCCGCCCCCGCGTACATTGCCAGCGTGAGCGCCGATGCCGCGGGATGTGTTTCTGGAGCGCCCGTGATGCGCGGATCGTGCGCTGGAGTTACACAGGCGATCAAAGTGCCCGCCAGCAACCCGCAAATCGCCACTTGTTTTCCCAGCATCCGAATGGAAAAGTTCATCTTTCGTTCCTTTCACTGTTCATGAGACCTTACAGCCTCATTATTTTACTACAATTAAACCTCTGGTGTGAGAAAAAATAGTACTGCCATTTATCGAAATGTGATCGTTTTGGGTGCCGTTCGTGCCAATACGTCCACAATATACCATGGAGAGTGTTCAAAAACGTCATGTAATATTCAAAATTACTTGAAAAAACATGTATACTCATCCCAGGTGTTTGTGGAACGCAAGGTGAATGCCAAAATCTCCAGACAATGTATGAAATATTTCGTACAAAAAGGCAAGGGCAAAAAAATAGGCAAGAGACATGAGGGAAAATTCCTCATGCCTCTTGCCTATGGTGGTTCACGTTCGATACCTACTCGTACATTAAACTGTGGTATTTTTCACGCAAGACCGGCCCCATGACGTCTAGTTCCACGCCTTGGAATGCCGCAGCCAACGCCCGCCAATCTTCCAACACCAACAGTTTTTCGGCCAGGGGAAATAGGATCGTCTCCTCTTTTGCAATATGCTCACGAATTAACTCCGCAAATCCGGATAAATTTTCCTCCACCTCTTCCAATGCCTTGAGATCGCCAAGGCATGCTTCTGGCAAAACATCTATCAGCGCATCTACCAAGTTCTTGGTTGCTTCATGCTCCGTTAGCATGGTGGAAATGGGGCCACTGTCGTCCGCGACCCCACGATCTTCTAATCGTTTGAATAAACACTTTTCTTCTTTGCGATGGTGGAAGCGCTCCACAAAATTTCGGAAGAAATCCACAATCACCTCAACCTCTGTCCAATCCACCCCACGTCCCTTACGAATATCATTCCCTACTCGTTCCGCGTTTTCCACCACCATCAGGATGACCTGATGCTCTTCCTTGAGGGTTTCAATCGGGCTCATGATGCACAACTCCTTTTTAAAACTGCAATAGAGGGACAATAGACCGCTGCGGCACAATAAAGCACCGATGAATGCGGACGAACGAACGCTGCACCTATATGAGAGTTACCTATACCTTTTACGCTACTCTATGGAGGGGGCGAGAATCAAGCAAATAACGCGTTCCTGTCTCAAAAAAAATATTGATTTCACCCTTTGGGAATTTATCGGGGGACACCGATAAATAAAGGGGAAAATGGAGATGGCAGGTAACTTTTGGAGTGTGGTAGTGCGCCGTTGCACTTCAAAGAAACAAGCCCTGTTATTTCCAATAAGAGTTTTGCAATTCCTTTCGGCACAGCGTATGCTGATATTTGTTTCGAGGTAAGAAGACGGGGTGTGTTGGACTCCGCGATCCGTGCCCTTCCTCCCACGGATAACCACCCCGTCTTCAACCGTTTAACCCGGAAAAAGAAAGGACCGTTCCATGAAATCTCTCCGCAAAACCCTCCCTCTCCTCTGCGTCATTAGCATCCTCTGCGTGGGACAATTTGTCACACCCACTCGAGCCGCTGCGTTAGAATCCCCCATGTTGGATGGACTGGGCAAGGAAGTCGCCGATGTCGCGGAAAAAAGTCGTCCCGCCGTGGTGCAGATTTATTCCACGAGCGTAACCAAACAAAAAATCTCTGATCCCTTTGACCAGTTGGAAGAAATGTTCCCACAAATGGGGCCGCAACTGCGTCGCAACAAAAACCAGTCGCAGCCGCAAGAGCGCGAACTATACCACCAAGGTTTGGGAAGCGGATTTATCGTCGAATCAGACGGCATCATCCTGACCAACAACCATGTGGTGGCTGGTGCCAGTGAACTCAAGGTCGTGCTGGACAATGGCAAGGAATACCCCGCCAAGGTCAAGGGCACAGACCCGGAATCGGAAGTCGCGGTTATTCAGATTGATGCAAAAAACCTGCCCACATTGGAATTGGGCGATTCCGATAAACTGCGCGTGGGAAACTTTGCGATTGCCATTGGCAGTCCGCAGGGCCTTAGCCAAACCGTTACCTTTGGTATCATCAGTGCATTGAACCGCTCGGAAGTTGGTATTGTAGACTTTGCCAACTTTATCCAGGTGGAAGCCAGTATCAATCAGGGAAATAGTGGCGGGCCACTGCTGGATACACGTGGTCGTGTGATTGGTATCAACACCGCTATCATCAGCACCACGGGTGGCTCTCAAGGTTTGGGACTCGCCATTCCCATCAATCAGGCTCAGAACATTTACAAACAACTGTTGAAAGACGGAAAAGTAACACGTGGCTACATGGGCATTACCATGCAGCCCCTGACGCCTGAATTGGCGGACAACTTGGGAGCCAAAAATAAATCCGGAGCATTGGTGGGTGATGTCGTTGCTCCTTCCCCCGCAGCAGGCGTGCTGGAAACATATGACATTATTACGGGCATCAACGGAATTCCTGTGAAAGATTCCAAGGATGTGATGAACCGTATTGCCACGATGGCCCCTGGCTCCAAGGTCAAACTCACCGTCATTCGCCAGGAAAAAGAAAAAGAAGTGGAAGTGAAATTGGGCGCACGTCCCAGTAAAGAGGAACGCCTTGCCGCGAAAAATAGTGGAGGCAAACCGATTTTGTCTCCTGAGGCAAAAGAAGAAAATCCGGATTTGGGGTTAGGGTTTAAAGTAGAGGCTTTGACTCCAGAAAAAGCCAAGCGCTATGGCGTGGATGATGGAAAAGGTGTGGTCGTAACTTCCGTGGATGAAAACAGTGAGGCGTATCGACGTGGATTGCGCTCAGGTATGGTTATTGATCAAATCAACCAGCAGAGCGTAAAAACCGTCAAGGATGCCGCCGATATTATCAAATCCTCGGGCAAGAAAAGCATCATGTTACGCGTAACCGATGGCCGCGGTTCCTCCCTGCTGGGTATTCCCAAGGGTAAGGAATAAATAATCGAGCGTTGATGGAACGGTTGCAAAGTAAATAATTCGTTCAGTGGAACGCGACTGCTTGCCATCGCGTTCCACTGTTTTTTTATTGCGTTGTAAAGATCAGAATAACAAAAACGGTGGAACTTTTCTTGTTCCTGCGTTAGATGCTCTATTAGACAACAAACTTGTAACTTGAATGCAGGGCTAATGCTTGGGTTTAGAAACAGCGATAACAGCATCGGGTGCAGGCTGGATAAAGCCCTTTATTCAATTCTTGGCGGAAGCGACGCATGCGGGTGCCATTCCACAATTCCCGCAGGGGCGTTTCGGCTACGTTGCCCGCCACATAGTGCATGCACGGTTCGAAGGTTCCGTCTGCCAATAGCCGCATGACCGTCCAAGGTAAGAGACAGCGCTGCGGGAATGGGTGTTTCATATCTAGGTAGTACGCCCACCAGTCTCGGCGATGCAACGTGGGAAAGCATGAAACGCGCGGTTTTCCGCTCATATTTAGGAGTCCATCCAGCAATTTTTCGAGTTTGCGAAATTGCGTTTCGTCGAACCGTTCTTCGTAAAACTCGCCCGGGTTTTTAGAAACGTCATCGCCTTCGCCCAAACGTTCGTGATAGACGCGATTGTGCAATGCCACGTTTTCTGCGGTGTCGAACATGGGGTGTTGCAGGTTGAGTTCATCAATTCCCAGTGCGCGCACGACCTGGTAGGTTTCGGGGAGCGATTCAAAATTGCGGGGGGTGATAACACAGTTGATTTTAATGGCAGGGTACGTTACCCCAGCCTGGCGCTTGGCCTCTTGAAGCGCGCGAATCCCGGTCAATGCACGTTGGAAGGTGCCTGAAACGCCACGCAGCGCGTCATGGATCGTTTCGGGGCCGTCGAGTGAGACCGTTACGTTGTCCACGCCGAGGCGGACTAAATCCTTTGCAAAATGATCCAGCGCGGTAGCATTGGTTACCAGCGCGGCGATCAGCCCACGGCGCTTGACGTGGGCGAGAATGTCCATCATTCCCTTATAGAGAAGTGGCTCACCACCTGAAAAATAAAACGCCGGGTGCGCGCGTGCTGCTTGATCAATCACGCGCATCCACTGTTCGGGCGTGAGTTCGGCGTGGCCGCGCGTCAGGGTGGGGGAGTCGCCCGGGCCGCCGTCTTCGCGTGGTTGCATACACATGGCGCAGCGGAGGTTGCAGCGCGAAGTGATGTTGACCACGATGGTGTCGGGCATCAGGGCGCGTCCACCGGGCAGGTGGCGTTCAATGGCACCAAGTGCGCTCCGGCGCAGGACGCGGCGCGTTGCCCAGGCAAAATGTCCCGGACTACGGAAAGCCAAACGCAGTCGTTTTAAGTTTACGCCCATTTATTCATCCGCCTTGTCTGTCACCACTTCTTCAAGACTTCGTCATAAATTGTTTCCACGCGCTTGACCATTGTTTCCAGCGACATTTCACCGTGTGCTCGTTCCATTCCCAAACGGCTAAACTCAGCGCGTTTATCAGGGGCGTTCAGTGCGGCTTCTATCGCGCTGGCCAATTCTACGGGGTTGCCTGCCTCAAAATACCACGCATTACTCTTTGCTGCTTCCCGATGTCCCGGAATATCGCTTAGTACCAACGGCAGTCCCATCGCCATCGCTTCCAGCACGGCATTCGGCATCCCCTCGCTCAACGATGGTGCCACCTGCAAATCTGC